>JAFSTJ010000532.1 GCA_017450525.1 Victivallales bacterium
GGACTATGCCAAGCAACTTCGCGAGGAGGCAGACAGGGTTGGCATTCCAATTGTGAACTTTACGCAAGGCGCAGACTTGCTGTCTGGCAGTGAAGGCGATTTGAATGCTGAAATCAAGAAGGTGGAGAAACTGATTGATGTCGCGGAGATACTTGGGGCACCTGGCTTTAGGCACGATGCAACCCGTGGCAAGTTCCCAGAGGGCTGGCAGGGCGCAAAGACATTTGACGCGGCATTGCCACGTCTGGCAGGCGCCTGCCGTGAAATAACACAGTATGCAAAGGCAAAGGGCATCCGTACAATGGTGGAAAACCACGGCTACTTCGCGCAGGATGCCATTCGTGTCGAAAAACTGGTATCGGCTGTTGATGACAGTAATTTCGGCGTTCTGCTGGACATTGGAAACTTCGCCTGTGCTGACGATGTGGTGGAGAAATCCGTCGGTATGCTGGCGCCTTTGGCTTTCCACTGCCATGCCAAGGACTTCCACATAAAGTCTGGCATGGAACCATGGCCAGGAAGGGGCTGGGGAATGACCCGTTCAGGCAATTGGATTCGCGGCGCCATCATCGGGCATGGTTCGCTGCCAATTGCACAGCAGGTGCGTGCCATCGTGAAAAGCGGGTATGACGGCGTGTTCTCCGTGGAATTCGAGGGCATTGAGGACACCCTCCTGGGAATTGAACTGGGTGGCAAGAACCTGCGCCGCTTCGTCAAAATGGCGCAGACCTATGATAAGGATTGACATGCGTTGGTGTGGCAAGGCCGTCTCGGCATTGCCCAAGGTGAAAATCAAGGGCATCCCTTGCTATCCCAGTTTTGCAACATCCCCTAATAGGAATGTAAAAAATGCTTAAGGAACGAAAAATGCTGTCGTGGATTATCGCAGGTGCTTTTCTGCTCATCGGCTTAGCGTTCTGCCTGTTTGCGCTTTATGATGCGGACAGCAGCGACATTTCCAATCGCAAGGCGCGCGAAATGCTGGAGAAAATCTCTGTGATGGCAGCTGATCAGGCATCCCTTGCCGCAGGCGGCGAGGGTGTGGCGGCAAGAAATGCCCTAAATCTGCAAGTCAAGGCGCAATATGCCCTCTTCAAGGCACAATATGACAAGTTCAAGCCAAAGGCAAAGCTGACACTTCCACTGAAGAAGCTCATCAAGGAGACATATGACATTCTCCTTGCGGCTAACTCGCGTGAGAAAGGAGAGGAACTGCTTGAGGAAAGCGGCTCCAGGCTTAGAGCATACATTTCACCCATTGACGGCACAGTCCAGACATATTCGGTGTCGGTTCCCAAGAACTACGATGCGCAGGCAAAGTGGCCGCTTATAGTCTCCCTCCACGGGCATGGCTGGTATGGCAGATTCCAGGGGCATCCTGCACCGCAGTATTCAGGCGCGATATGCCTTTCGCCCCAAGGTCGCGGCTCCACTGACTACAAGGAAATAGGCGAGGACGATGTGATGTCCGCTATTGAGGAAGTGAAACGGGACTTCAATATAGACGAGGACCGCGTGTACCTCACTGGCACTTCCATGGGTGGGACGGGCTCTTTCTCCATTGCGACGCATTTTGCCGACCAGTTCGCCGCAATCATGCCCATCTGCGGAAACGCTGACAACGAGGCATGGTCTCTGCGCTGGGGCTGGAACAGGAAATATCCTGGCCGCAATGACAAATTGCGCAAGGCATTGCAGGACAGGAATAACCCAAGGCATTGCGCGGAAAATCTGCTCATGCTGCCAGTTTTCATTATTGCTGGTTCTGCGGACACCGTGGTACCTGTGCAGCATTCCAGAAGCATGGTTGAGTTTCTGAGGAGTTTCAATGCCAATGTGCAATACAGGGAATTCCC
>JAFSTJ010000533.1 GCA_017450525.1 Victivallales bacterium
AAGGGCCGCAGCGCGGCCCAATATGAATAACCCCACTCTCCCCAATGCGGCGCGTAGCGGCGCATTGGGGAGAGTGGGGATGTGTGCCACACTAGAGGTCATATAAGCGGGGCCGAACTGCCAGCGTTAAGCCCAAGCCACACAGCCTCCAACTCACCTCAACTCCCACATCATCTCCCCAGAAGCCGTTCCACTGGCACGATGTAATCGAAGTAACCGTTTTCCACGACTTCTGGAGCAAGGTCGCCTTCGTACACCAGGACGCTGCGGACTGATTTGTCGCGTGGGGCACGCAGCCTGCGTATCTTGTCCTGCACCTCATTTTCTATGGATGCGGAGATGTGCTTTCTGCGCTTGATCTCAATGACATACAATGCCTTTGGCGTTTGAATGAGCAAGTCAATTTGCAGGCCAGGTGACGTGGCTGTTTTCCTGCGGGCATAAGGCGCGGCGGACGTAATCAGCCTGCCCTCCAGTCCTATAAGCGAGCATAATGCGTCAAGGTTGTTCAGCACCAGGTTCTCAAATTGCAAGCCCATTATCGCCTCCCAACCAGGCAAGTTCTCCAGTGACGTGAACTTGAAAAGGCCCGCGCGTATGGCTGCCTCACGTGGAGCAATGAATCTTAGATAGAACCTGGTGTAGTTGTCCTTCAGGCGATACTGTATTTGGCGCACCTGCGCTCCAGTTTCGGGATTCAATCCATGTCCTGGCGCTATGAATCCCGCCTCTGTCAGGTCACGCAATTCATCGCTGATGTGTCCATTGACTTTTTGCCCAAGTTTTTGAGACATTTCTGAAAGAGTAGCTGGCCCTTCGGCGAGAAGTTGAAGCAGACTTCTCTTCATAGTGGCATTTCCAAAGACATCACTGAAAATGCTGTTGAAATCCCTGAAAAGATAACCCTCTGGCAAGAAGCAGAGACGCCGTATGTTTTCATCCGCATCCAGCGAGGCATCTATTTCCTGCAGATATTTTGGTATGCCACCTGTCACTGACAACTCATCCAGAATCTCACGCAGTGCAGTCTGCCCTGCCCTTTGCCCCCAAAATGCACGACAGTCGGCAAGCGGCATTTCAGGCAAAGTGATGTCCAATGATATGCGCCCGACAAAGCCCTTTGATTTGAGAATGTTGTCCTGTATCCAAGCGGAAACACTCCCTGCCAGAACGAGAATAAGCGAGCCTTTGCGCGACAACTGCGTGTCCCATGCATTTTTCAGATATGCTGCAAAACTGGAATCATACGCGCCCATCCAGGAGATTTCGTCCAGGAATACAATGGTTCTGGCTGTTTTAGAAATGGCGGCATCCAATGCATCAAATGCCTTCGGCCAAGTGTCGGCCTTTGCCTCTGGCAGACCGGTCACCCGTGACAAGCGCTCGGTGAAATTGGCCAGTTGCTTCTCATTCGTCATGCCCTTGTCAGGTGCTAGACCCTCTATCTCAATGAAACGGCATTTGCTCAATGACGCAAATTGTTCCACCAGCGTGGATTTGCCAATGCGCCTGCGCCCTGAAACCACCACCAATGACGACGAGTTCTTCCGCCACAAAGCCGACAATATGTCCAGGTAATAATCCCGCCCGATGAACATGGTATGCCTCCTTGGTTATCTGATGTGATTCTTATGAATCAATGATATGCCTTGTATTTTACTCCATATCCACAAAAATACAAACAAAAATGGGCTACTATTTCCATTTTTTGCAAATAGTAGCCCAAAAATTACATCATAAAAATGGGCTACTATTTCCATTTTTGGCAAATAGTAGCCCGAAAATCCATTATGCAAACATATTTGGATGACGCAATTCCTTACTTACCCCCCTGCTCTATTTGCCGTTTTCCACTCACTTTCTGCTCAAGCCTCATGAGCACTGGCTTGCATCGCTCCGCCATGTCAGGGGCGAATGTCTCGAAGAACTCCCGCAGCCGCGCCAAATCCTCCTCCGTTTCGGCCAGAGCAATGGCCTTTCGGAAGCAGCGTTCCGCGAGATTGCTGGCGCCGAAATACTTGAGATGCGCCGTGGCAAGATACAGGTACATATAGCAGTCATTGGCGCGACATTCCGCCTCCAGCATGCAGCGCATTGCATTGTCGTGGTCGTGGAGGTTCTCACTCCAGCCACGTGCACAAAGCACAAGATGCTCAGGCACGACCTGAGACGCATAGTGTTCCGCCTCGCGCAGCAGTTCCCGCGCCTTGTCAGGCTCAGTCTCCGCCAATTCAGCCGCCTTCACAAAATATTCAGAATACCTCATTTTTCTTGTTCTCCCATTTATGATGCCATATTCGCTTGGTAATATTCTACAGCCCCAGACATCTGCTAAAAGAAGCAAACTTCGTGCCAAGTTTATGATTGTGCATATTACGGCTTGATTTGCCACGGAATCCACAGCCACCCGTACTGATTTTTAATAGCACTGGTAAAAAAATTGACAGGCATGCGCCTTCTTTACTGACTTGACGCGCCTTATTCCCCTACATCCGCACTTGGCACGGCATTTGCACTTTGCCAAGTAAAAGCCACCCATCTTAACACACAGGAGACAAACATGAATCGCCAGGAAATACTTGACTTGCTCTTGAAGGACAGTTCCCACGACTTTCTCATTGAACGTCCAGAACTCTATTCAATTGATGAGGACATATACCAGTGGATGTTCGAGGAGAGGGATTACTGGAATAATCGGCTTGCCAGATTTTGCAAGAGATGCAGGGAGGAAGGCGAGAAATTCAAAAGGGAAGAGCCTGAATACTACTGGCGATACGAAGCCCAAAACTACACTGACGAGGGCATTAGCAGATGGGCATGGGAGCATTACCGCCGAGAACGCGGTCGTGAAAGAAATTATTGCCGAGGGATGCTTGCCTGTTTCTGGATACGTTTGTTGACTGCACGCCCCGGGTTTGCACCGCGATGCCCCTGGCACGTCTTTCGCGGAGATAACATCTGGATGACCTTGCGGAATGAGGACTTCTGCAAGGCATTGGCAATCACCAAAGCGGATATCGCATTGAAGATGCCACTGAAACTCATGTCTGTTCCCGATTGGGAGGAACTGCTGAAAATCGTCCCAGAACTTCAGTCTGAATACGACAGGCTGGTTGCCACGGGATACAAGTTCGAGACATTATGCTGTTAATGCAAGGAGACTGCTTTATGGAATTGACACAGGAACAGGTTTTCATCCAAGAAGTGAAACGGGACAAGCCTGGCATCATCACGGAAAACACCTTTGTCGAAGAGCCAGATGGTCCATCTTTACGCTATCATTCGACACAGAATCGCGGTCGCTGCTGCCTTGTTTGCAGGCATTGGACTGCCCCCCGCGATCTTCGTCAGGAGCGGCGAAGGCTCGTCGTCCTGGCAAATGGGCACTGTCGTTTGGGAGAGAGAACCTGCGTGGAAGGGCGCTCGTTGCGTGCCCTTCAGCAAGACCCACACATCTGTAGGCACAAGTGCCCCAAATTCGAGAAAATCCCCGAACTACGTGCCAAAAACATGACGCTGTTGCAGCGGACATACGCAGGAATGCCTCCCTGCAAACCCAGAAAACGCAAAAACTGCGACAAGACAGACTGCCCAATGGCAGGCTGTGTCTGCAAGAGGAGAAATTAGAGCGCAAGTGGACTGTGTACTGTTGACTGTGATGAAAGTTCTGGGGATGAGATTGCATATAATCAAACAAATAGGCAGTTCGTCGCCCTGAGGGCACTAGCCGCTAATGCGGCTTCCATTAACCTACCCTTGCAGAGAACATAGCCAATACAAAAAGCAACCAAACAAAGGAAAACAAAAATGACACACGAGGACGAACTTATTGAACTGCTTGCCACTGCTACAAAGGAAGTGCAGGATGATGGCATTTTGGAACAGCAGCGTGCAAGCATCGAAAAGGTATTCAGGGACTTTGGACTACAGGGTAAAATCATCCGCTCATACAGCGCACCTCAGGTGAACTGCTTTGACTTTGCTCCTGGTGCAGGAGAAAAACTCTTCGCTTACAAGAAAATCATTGCCAATATGCGGGCGGAACTTAGGGAAATGTCGGTAAGGATGCTGTTGCCTATGCCTGGCACAGATGAATGCCGCCTGGAAGTGCCTAAAGCCCAGCGTTCCTTTGTTCTCGCAGGCGACTTGTTCCGGTCCCAGGAATGGCACGATTCGCAGGCAACACTGCCATTGATGCTGGGCAAAGCCATTGACGGTAAAAACATAATCCTTGATTTGGCAAAAGCCCCGCATCTGCTGATTGGTGGAACGACTGGATGCGGCAAAAGCGTCCTTTTGGATCAGTGTTTGCTTTCCCTGATGCTCAGGCATAGCCCAGATGACCTTAAGTTGGTCCTTTTTGATCCTATGGTCGTGGAGTTTCAAAAGTACAAGGACTTGCCATATTTGCAGTTCCCAGTCATTACCGCACCAGAAGACATGCTGCGTGCCTTGGAGTGGCTTAAAGAGGAAATGGACCGCAGATACAAGGTGCTTGCCGAGGCTACGTGCAAGAATATAAGGGCAATCAATGAGCAGAAGCCAGGCTCGTTGCCATATATCGTGGTGATTTTCAACGAATTGGCAGATTATTGTTTGGAGGCGGCGAGAAGTCAGATGGAAACGCTGTTGTCACAACTGTGCGCAAAGTCCCGCGCTGTTGGAATGCATTTCATTATCAGCACGCAACGCCCTGATTCGGGGGTGCTGCCTGGAATCCTCCTGGCTAACTGCCCAACACGAATAGCCTTTATGACGGCAGAGAGAAATGCTTCACAGCTAATTCTTGGGACAGATGGCGCACAAGATCTGCTTGGGTTTGGCGACATGCTTTTCATTGGACCTGGCGGGGACGAAATAAAAAGAATACAAGGCGGCTATGCAGATGTCAATGAAACAGCCCGCATCATAGAGCGCGTCACATCCATATACGGCGACATGAAGCCGAATGCGCTTCCACATACACATTGCAGGGAGCGCAATCAGATTAATGTCATCCACGGCAAACTTGTCAATATTGTCCGTGATGTTTTGGAAGGCAACCTGAATTGGTTGAAAGATAACATAATCGATGACACCTGTAACGAGATTGCCGACGCCATCATTGAGAATTGGGATGAATTGCAGTGGCATGAGGACTCTTCCAAGACCAATGCGGAATCCAATGATGACAGTAAACTGCTCATGAAAGCCGTACAGATAGTCATTGAATCAAGACGGCCATCAACATCCTATATCCAGCGCATGCTTGGAATCGGCTATAACAAGGCATGCCACCTAATAGAGGCAATGGAGAAATATGGCATTTTGTCACAGCCACGCAGAACGGGAGAAAGGAGGATTCTGGTGGAAAGCGTCGAGGAGGCCTTAAGCTGCCTCCCAAAGCAGAACTGACTCGCAAACATTGCTTTGTTCCCCGTATGGGTAGGCAATTGGCTGTTCGGCCCCGATGGGGCCGAAGTCTCTAGTGGAGCATGCCTCCCCAACCGTCGCTGCGCTCCGGTTGGGGTTATTCACCTTGAGCCCCGTTGGGGCCCTCGTTGTGGCAGTGTATGGTCTTGAACAGAAATTATGCCTTCCAGGAGAGTAAGGCCGCAGCGCGGCCCAATATAAATAACCCCAACCGGAGCGCAGCGACGGTTGGGGTGGTGCGCCCTACAAGAATCCTCGGCCCCATGCGGGGCCGAACTTGAACTAGTGTGCCCATTACCTATCCTCATGGGGGACATAGCGAATCGCAAACATAAACATC
>JAFSTJ010000534.1 GCA_017450525.1 Victivallales bacterium
AGAACTTCAACCAATGTAAAAGCACTACGTTTCATATTGTTTTTTTCCTTACACTTCACATCAAGTATTTAAGCTGACCAGTCAAATCGCTCACATGCATCACATGTATGTTGGGTTCGTTGATTCTATCAATCTCTTTGCTACCAGATGTCACTACACCTTCCATCAAAGTCACATCAACCTTTTTGTCGCAGCGACCATTAGGCTTGAAAACAACGGCACGTACCCCTTTACTCTGCGTTATCCCATCAAACATATTGGCACTGTTCTCAAATACCTCCTCTGCCTCGTCCTTTTTGTTCAGCAGGGAAGTGCCAGTAAACCAATTTGTGGTATCTGAATGAGCATAAGACTTAGTGGCACTTTCGTACTTCAGCGCCTTTGGCGTTGGCTGATCATAATCAATATAGGCAACTACTGCACCTATAGGCAGGAAAGTCCAACTTGTACCTTCAACCCAGCCTTCGAAATAATATTTCTTATCCCCCTCATTGTAATTGACCCACGCCGACCTGAAACTCGCGTAATGATATGCATTACCATCCGCTGGAACATCCAAATTGTGTCCAGGTATTATCACGGCGATGCTTTTGCGCTTCGATACAGCCTCGGCACGCGCCAGCATAAGCTGGGAGGACACCATGCGGGAGGCCGCGTCCACAGCCCTGCCGCGCGTTATCTTAGAGAACGCTGGCGCTGTGATTCCAAGCAGCACAATCATGATAGCCACCACAACCAGCAGCTCTATCAACGTGAAGGGACTCTTTCTATGTATCATAGCATTTCGCATACTTTATGCTTCCTCTGTTGAATTGTTCGGCCACGCTGGGGCGCAATGCCTTGCGTGGCATGTCACCCCATGCAAGGCATTGCGCCCCAGCGTGGGAGTATTCATATTGGACCGCACTACGGTCCCTCGCCCAAAAAGCCCAGACCATGCCAATGACGGCCTTGCTACGACATTTCAGCGCACCCTATCCTAAATATCCTAGAAGCTAGGCAAGCCGCCTCAGTTACCTTCCGTCTCGCCTTCCGCCGCGGGGATTGTCTCAACCAAGGTGATGAAGTTGGACATTTCGCCGTAGGCGGTGACTGCTGCGATGTGCACAGCCTGCTTGACTGCCTTCTTGGGTATCTTGAACTTGACCGAAGCCGGATTGCTGTAGGTCTTGAGCGACTTGGGCAATGCGGCAATCTTGCTGGCTATGTAGTTTGCGCCAACGGAGGCTGGCGTGATTTTCCAGCGGGCCTCGCCCTCGGTCACGATTGCCTTGATTGCGTTGTACGGATCCTGGTCAAGCAAGGTGCCGGATTTTGGCTGCACTATTGCCACCAGATTTGCCTCCGTCAAATCAGCAGTCAGCTTGTCCGCAGGCGCCACATATATCCTCAATGCCACGAAGTTCTTTTCGGGCTTGTTCCACTTAAGCGTAAATTGGCCTTCCTCATCCAAGATGGTTGCTGGCGGCTGCAGACGCAGCCCCTTGCCCTGACGCAAATCCAGCCACTGTGTTCCCTCGATGAAGTCATACATGGCGTCTGGTATAGTCGGAACCTTGTCTGAATAGGAATGCTTCCACTGTGCCGCACTGCGCATGAACATATACTTCATGACAAAGTTCCAGGCATCTTTGATGGAAGCCTCCGCCGCGGCCTTGGGTTTCTCGTTGGCAGTGAACTTGGAGGCTACCAGAAGCAGACGGGCAGCATACGAGGTTGGCGCCATCTCGCAGGGAAGATCAGCATCAT
>JAFSTJ010000535.1 GCA_017450525.1 Victivallales bacterium
GGAGCGGTATTTCAGCCATATCTGCCCGATAATTGCAAAATACACGGCAAAAAACGGCGGTCCTGTGGTAATGCTCCAGCCTGACAATGAAATATATGGCCTCCAAATCTGGAATGGGGACTATGACTTTAGTCCCGCGTATGCGCAATTTGGCGAAAAGAAAGGTCGCTATCCGCAATTCCTGAAGAAAAAGTTCGGCACAGTTAAGGCTGCAAACAAGCGCTATGGCACAAAACATGGTGCATTCACTGACTTCTCTGCCAAGGACGAACCCTCAAATGGCCATGCAAAATGGCTTTGGAGCAAAGACTGGTTTGAGTTCTACACACAATGCGGAGATGAATATATACGCTGGCTAATAGGCTTATTTGAAAAATATGGCGCGGAATGCCTCTACAGCATAAATTCTGGCAATGCAGGAATGAATACGTATTTCAAGAACATCAAAGAGGAATACGGAGACAAGTTGCTTCTGGGCAGTGACCACTACTACACATTGGGACAGGAATTCGCCCAGAACAATCCCACACCACAGATATTCATGCGTTTCTGGCTTTCAATGCAGATACTCAGGCTGATGGGGAATCCGCCTTCTGTTCTAGAATTCCAGTTTGGAACATACGCGGATTGGCCGCCATGCTGCCCTGAAGACCTGGAGGCAAATCTCAAGATGCATCTGGCATTGGGGATGCGTGGGTTCAATGGCTACATTTTCGCAGGAGGCCCCAACATCAAGGGCGAGGGGCGATTTACGGACAACTATGACTTCTGCGCTCCTGTTGGGCCAGACGGCAAGCCGAGGAAGGCATATAAGATCCTGAAGGACTTCGGTAAATTGCTGGAGAAATACCCTGAACTTGTTATGGACAAGCCAGTGGCGGAGGTGCAGACATATATCCAGAACGACTGCATGAACAGCTCCTATCTCTGGGGGAGGCTGAATGATGACGCCTGCGTGGAGCCCAGCTCAATGACTTGGTTCATACAGAGGGGAATAGGCACGACGCTTCTTTCATCTGGCATTCAGAACATCGGCTGCAACTGGGAAACTGTGGATGTCAGGCTTCCGCTTGTTTTGCCATGCTGCGGCATTATGTCCGCCACCGAGCAAAAGGCGGTCATTGCGTTCTTGGAGAGGGGCGGCAGCATTCTTTGCCTTCCAGTGCTGCCACGCTATGACGAGAATCTGGAGGATTGCACCATTCTTGCCGACTACGTTGGCGCAATGTCAGGCACGAAACAGCGGGACGCATACGTGTCTGTGGCAGGAATAGACAACTTTGCCTGCGGTCTGGGCTTCTATCCCATAGAATCGCTGCCCGAGGATGCCAGCGTAATCGGCACAGACGGCATATCAGGCAAGCCAGCCGCATTCTTGAAAAACTTGCCAAATGGCGCAAAGTTTGTTTTGCTGGGCACTTTATGGTGGCATACGCAGCATGAGCAGAATCTGGCAATTGAAAACATATTGAATATGCTGGGACTTAAACGGCATGTGTTCACAGATGACCAATGGATGTTCCCGATACTCAACGAACATTCTCTCTGGCTTTTGAACCTTACCACCAGCGTTAGAACGCCAAATGTGAAATTAAGTAAAGACGGGAAAAAGTTCCGCGACTTGGGCAGGATACGTCTAAAGCAAATGTCCGCCACGCTGATTACGTTGTAACACTCTTTGGCCTATGGGGTCACCTCAAACAGCGATGTCGATGCTGGTTGCGCGGCTGGCAATGACGTGCTTGTGGGCGGCAGCGGTGATGACCTTCTGCACGGCGGCGGTGGAAACGACATCTTCACATTCGGACGCTGCGCCTTGGCAACGAGGACGTACAGTATGGCGACCTTCTGGCGGCAGGCGCGTTCAGCGACTTTACCAGCGAGCGTGTGTTTGAGGAGAGTGGTAGGGGTATCCTGGCGTCCTAACTTGCGACGGCGCAACTCTAGTGCACCTTTTCGCGAATAGCACGCATCGCCAGTTGCCGTAGATATTCCATAATTAAAAACATAAGGACGGAACAAGTATATTCGTTCCGTCCTTATACAAAGTGTACATTGGGGACACTCAACTGCACTCATCAATCTATCTTGACTTCTTTTCCTCCCTTTGCTGCAGAGCGGTATATGCCGTCCAGTATCTTCTGAACTGCGAGCCCCTCTTCGCCAGGAGCCTCCAAGGGAGTGCCCTTCAGCACTGCGTCCGCAAAGTTCTGGAGTTTCTTCACGAAGAGTACGGAGAAGTCCGCTGGCGGGAAGTAGGCGCCCTTTGCATTGATCATTGCGCCTGCATGGTCGGTGTAGAATTCGCCTTCGGACCAGTTGTAGCCGCCCTTGGTGCCCATTACGGTGAAGTTAAAGACGTCTTCAGGAATATGCGCGCAGAATGAGGATTCAATCTGCATGATTGCGCCGTTGTCAAAGCGGATATGGCCGATGGCCAGATCCTCCACGGTAAGGGTCTTCCAGTCCCAGTTTGGCCATACGCTCCACACATTGGAGGGTTTGTTGCCCATAAATGTCCACACATTGCCTGTCGCCGCCACTGGCTTGGGTTCGCCCATGCAGTAGTGTGCGCACTCTATGATGTGTACGCCAATGTCAATGAGAGGACCGCCGCCCTGCAGATCCTTCTGTCCGAACACGCCCCAGTTCGGAACGCCACGGCGACGCAATGCCTGGCATTTCACGAACATGATGTCCCCGATGTCCCCCGCCTCGCGGAGCTGCTTAAGGAACTGGCTCTTGGGATTGTATCTCTGCTGGAAACCAGCGCAGAGCAGCTTCTTGTTCTTCTTCGCGGTCTCAATCATGGCAATGCACTCCGCAGGATTCATTGCCATGGGCTTCTCGACGATGACGTGGCACCCCGCGTTCAGCGCTGCGATTGCGGCAGGGGCGTGCACGCCATTGGGAGTGCAGACATCCACCACGTCAGGCTTGACCGCCTTGAGCATGTCGTCCCACTTTTCATAGACTTTCTGTACGCCATGCTTTGTCTTCATGACCTCCAGCCTTTCTGGGTCAATGTCACAGCCAGCCACGATTTCCAGTTCTGGAATTTTGGCTATGGCCGCGATGTGCGTCTGGCAAATGCCTCCGCATCCGATGAATGCCAGACGCAGCCTTTTCTTGACTGCCTTCTTCTTTTCCGTCGCAAAAGATTCTGTTCCAATAGTTTTGTCCGCCATTTTGATTTCTCCCTCAAGTCAACTTTAAAAAACGTATTGCAGACTTATTTAATCTGTAAGTCAATCAATCCCTGCACCAACGATAGACTGTGTCCACATCAACAGTTGCCACTGCCAGGCAGCGGTCGGAGCAGCCGTAGTACACAAAGAACTTGCCATTGAATTCCACAGCGCCGTTGGTGTAAACTGTGTCATTGGTGAAGCCGTATTTCTCATAATCCATTTCGGGACTCAATATTGGAGCCTCTTGGAATTTCAGAATCTTTCCAGGATCATCCTTGTCAAGCAGCATTATTCCCAGGGAATACTGCGCCTTGTTGTTCTTGCCATGCCAGAAAAGAAGCCAGCCGTAAGGCGTTGGCAGGGGAGGTGCTCCTATGCCCAGCTTGTTTTCATACCAGGTGTTCTCCTTTGTCTGGAAAATGCAGCGGTAGTCATGCCAATTCCTCAAATCAGAGCTTCTGGATAGCCACATGTTTGGCATTGGACGGTGGAATAGCAGGTATTCTCCATTTATTCTCGCTGGAAGCAATCCGCTGGTGCGCTGTTCCAGTTCCTTCATCAGAAGTCCTTCACGCTTGAAATTGACAAAGTCTTTTGTTGTCGCAAGGGCCAGTCTATCTCCAAAATGGCCATATCTTGACATGGACACATAGACGATGTAATACGTGTCTCCGATTTTGCTTATTCGCGGGTCCTCACAGCCGAACTCGCACCATGGATCGGTTGCAGAACGGTCAAAAATAGGCTCGCTTCCGCGATAGCTTATGTCATAGCCATTTTCCGAGACAGCAAGCCCCAGCCTTGTGACAGGCCAACTTTGGGGACCATTGCGCCGTTCCTCACCCTCTGCCCTGTATATCAGATATACCTTGTTGTCATATACGGCGGCACCTGCGTTGGACACGTTCAGATTCTCCCATTTGTTTGACGTGACCTGCAGAATCGGATTCTTCTCGTATCGTTCAAGGACAATGTTGTTCATTATAACTGACCTCCTTGTTTAAAATCTCTGCGCATTCTATGGCAATGGCGTTTTGGAAAGCGGATTTTGACAATGTGCCTCATCAAGCACTTCTTCACAAATCAAGCCAGCTGCCAGGCGTCTTTACCGCCTCCACCATCTTTTCGACTATGCCTGCAATTGCAATAGTCTCTTCACGCGGGACAGGAGAAACCCCAGTCTTATAGAATTTGAGAATCTCCCTCAACAGATTCAGGAAAATCCGTCCATCCGCCCTGGCATTGAAAACAACCTTCTCAGCGTTGCGCGCCAGCATCGCATATCCCAGGGCTGGCAACATCGTCGCCACTCCGCGGCGTCTGTCAGGATAATCCAGAAGCAGCACATCGTTATTCCCCTTTCCGCAATACATGACTCTGCTGGCATCTGCACCCTGGAGGACAACAAGCATCTCCACCAGATGTATCAGATACTCCTCAAGACTACTGCCGCCGCCCATCACTGAGGCATATTCCACATGCTCGCCTCCAAAAGTCTCTTCCTTCGCCTTTATTATCTCATCGCTGAAACGTAGCGCGCTTGAGGACCATAGAGGAGAGCCGCTGCGGTCCGCCATTGCAAAAATGCGTCTTGCAGCCGCAGCTGTGGATGCGAATGGCTTGTCAAGATAGACTGGCCTGCCAGTCGCAAGAACAGGCGCAACTAGCTCCTCGTGGACTTCTGGATTGCTCGGCGCCAGCACAAGGAAGACATCACAGGTGTCAAGCACTTCCTGCAATGAGGCAGCAGGCTTGACATTCAATTCCCTGCACCATGTCTTCAAATCACGCCCTTTGGGATTCGAGTGATGCTCCCAGGCGCAATGTATCTCAAAGTCCTCAAATTCAGGCATCTCGCGAAGCCACGGCACATAGTATGAGGCATGAAACTCGTCTATGAACCAATCTATGAAACCAATCTTAATTTTGCCCATAAAACCTCTTTTCTTATTTTCCCTCAATATACACCCATTTTTGTCTGAAACACTTCACTTCCACGTAGAAATCCCCTTTTTCTGAAATTGGGATATCTTCTCCTGAAAACGCATCTCTGACACGTAAAAGTCCTTTAAGCCCAAGCGTTCTTTTGTCAATGAGTATTTTCCCGCTTGTCAATGGTTCATCCTCGTTGAAATTTGCGATTATGAGCAGGGCCTTTCCTTCTTTTGCATAAGCTGATACTTTCACCAGAGGGTGCGGCGTGGATAGCGCTGGAGGCTTCTTTCCCCAGTATGGTTTGAAATTGCCATACGTAGCTCCAAAGTCGTCGAGAGCCTTCCAATATGGGGCGACAACAGCCGCCTCATGGATGCGGTAGGTCATGGTCCAGGTTGTGCCATGCACAAAACTGTACGTGCAGTTGTCCACAGCGGAGAACGGCTGCTTCAGATAGGCGGTGTATCTGGATGGAAGACCATACACAAAGCCGTTTATCTGCGTCCTCATGGCCTCAATGGGCAGGATGTCCGTCCTCTTTGTATTGCTCTTGTCCCATTTCTGAAGCATGAACTGCTCCCCCTCCCAGGCGGCGTCCCAGAAGAAGCATGTAGGCGCGTCCCAAATGCTGGACTTGTGCTGCTCACAGTAGCATCCGCGCTTCTTGAAAATGTTGTAAAGTCGCCATGCCTTCTTCCTGCCATCCCACACATTGCGCTGCGCCACGCGTTTTCCTTCAAAGTTCACCACGCCGCATCCATGATTCTCGTTATTGCAGGATGCGTACATCCGCCCGTCAAGGAATCCTCCGTCCAGATGATATTCATCAAGGACAGTCGCAAGACGCCAGAAGAAATAGTCGATATACTCGCTTCTGGGACAGGCCTGGTAGCATTTCTCATGTGGCCGTGAAGCCGAGATGAAGGGAGCTCCAACTGGGTGTATCAGCCAGTCCTTCTCATGTGCCTGCCAGGCACGGTCACAGGTGGATAGCGAATTGTTAATGTAGATTATAGCGCGTCCGCCAAGGCGATGTATTTCCGCCACGCTGCTCTTCAGGCGCTCTGGCTCGAACACATACATTCCCGCGAATGCCTCGTCGGTGTACTGGCTTGCGTGATAGCAAAACACATCAATTCCGTAATGCCTGTAGCCCTCTATCAGATTGCGCACGGGGTGCTTCATCGGGACTATGCCAGTTCCCCAAAGCCCGTCGCCCAATTCGGCGTCTGGCGTCAGATAGCCAGCCTCCGCCTCATGATCGATTTTTTCGGGAAATGTCGCCTTTCTTCCATTGCAGTAACCAATATTGTCAAAGTTGTCCAAAAGAAGCGTGTCATCGTCTGGTGCAGGCGGCTTGTCCCCCAGGGCAAAATCAGTTCTGGGATGTGCGGATATCTTCAAGGCATCGACGGATACATTAACACCGCCAGCATGAAGCATTGCGGGAAACGCGCGGTTGCTGCCCTTGAACGTGGCCCCAGCCGCCTTTCTGCCATTGATGAACACAGACATTTCATCCCCCCAGCAAAGAGCCAAATGATTCCATTCACCCTGTTTGGGACTCCAGTCTGTGGCGACATAGACCTTGGTCCTGTAGTCCTCGTAGATCTGAGCAAAGACACCGCCTTTGGGAGCCCAGCCGAACTTGAATCTGATGTGTCCGTGACTCGCCTCCCAGAACAGTTCCTCTCGAGTGTGGGTGGCAGGGTCGAAGTCCAGACGCACCCTCAATTCGACGGTGCCCATATCCTGCCTTATGTTCCCGTCTGCCATGTAGTCAACCGTACCGTACCATGCAGGCATCTTCTCATCGTTGTACTTGATTGCATAGCACATGCGAAGTCCTTTCTCAATTTCGGGCATTGGGCGCACTGGCAGCGGCTGTATTCCCGTGGAATACGCCCGTCGCCTCTTGATTTCAGTTGGCGCGTCAATATAGTTTACCTGTAGCGCGACGCTGTCCTTGCCAGGAATGACGGCTATTGCGTGGCTTTTGTTCGCAAGCGGCCAGTCGAACTGCATTCCGTCAAACCAGCCAAATCCGACATCATCGTTGAAAAGAAACATCTGGGGGCGTATGGGATGATATTCCACCTTCTTTTTCACTGGATATGTGGTGATTATGCCGCCAAAGGCGTATGGCCCCCGGTGCAGTGTCCGCGCGAC
>JAFSTJ010000536.1 GCA_017450525.1 Victivallales bacterium
CATGGACAGTGTGCCCTCAATTGCGTTTGGCAGTCCAACGTCCTGAGTTCGCGGCTCATGGCCGCGAACATGGACGCCGTCGGCGCATGGAAACACAAAGGGGGAGTGACCGATTATTAACTTTTTCGGTATATCAGAAAAGTGATTTTATCAGATTTTGCCCTTACTAATTTCCTATAGAAATATCAATTGTGTTACAGGATATCTGTGGAAAATTGTTCACAACTGTCCAATAAAATCTTTGTGATTTCAAAAAATCACATGAAGCAAAAAACTGACAAAATCGCTTTTCCGCCCAGAAATTTGCAGTTGCTGGACGTGTCGCATCATACCCCATTTGGAACATCGCCGCCAAACGTGACGGTGTATGTGCCAGGCTTGGCAAATTTCTCGCCGCTGACGGCCACAAAAATGTTGACGTCAGTGTCGCCAGCATGCCTTTCGCAGAGTTCATCCAATGCCATAACCTCGCCGCGGTCAAGTATATCAAACCACCTGTCCCCGAAAACATACACATTCACATTATCGGAGAATTCCAGCGTGCTATACCCTTCCGCCAACGCATCCTCCAATTTCAATGAAAAACAGTCTTCCTTGTCGGTGAAATATCTTGGCCAATATACGATGGTCCAGTCCCAGATTGGATATGGGTCATAGTGTATCCACTCTGCGCGGGAGGTGGCCTCGTTCATGATGTGGTACACATTCTCTTTGCCGCAAAGCCAGCCATTTCTGGTATTTTCACCCTTCATCCAATCCAGCAAATCAACGGCGCCAGAGATGGAATTGTCCCCGCTTTCAGCCGCCGCGCCCTGGAAGAACTGCGCCACATCATGCTCGCCTATATCGTATGTGGTGCCATTGAAGGCATTCATACACCAAGACCACCCCTCCCATGCCTGGCTGTCCAGATAAATCCTGCCAGTGCCGGAAACGCAGTCGTTTTTCCAAATTGCAGTGGTCTGTCCAAGCAAAAAAAGTTCGCCATTCACCTTCAGAGCATCGCCCTCCTGCACATGCCAATCGCCTGTCATTCTCAAGCTGGCATTCTTCTGAACTTCAATCTGGTTTTTGCCCTCGCCCAAATTTACTTCGCCTTCCAACGTCAAGCTTGCCCCTTTCTTCACCGTCAGTTTATCATTAGCCTGGCCACAAGCCAGTCTGCCGCCAATGCCGCACTCTCCACTGAATGAAATGCTAACATTGCCCGTCACATCGCCATTTATACGGCTATCCTTAAGCGTCACCTGCGAAAGCGCATTGCCAGACACGGCGCAATCCAAAGCGCCCAAGGTGGAATTTTCCATCATGATAGACGATGGCAAGGAAACAGCGCCACCGAGCATACAGTCCTTCAAGGAAACAGTGCCAGCCAGCTTGTACACATCTGAGCCATCCGCTTTTACAGTATGCTCTCCTAAGGAAATGGAGTTTTCCATTGCCGTAACGCCCTGCATCTTCACTGAATTGTAGCCAGATATGTCACCTCCTAATTCCAGATTCTTCAAGCTGAGGCTCCCTGTCAGCGAATTATTCTCCCCAGAAGCATTGCTGTAATGGCGACCACCGCGTATGCCACCATCTATGCAGCCGCCTTCAGCGCTGACATTGGCATATCCTGAGATGCCGCCACTTACAGTTGCCTCAAGCAGCTTCAGTTTTCCACTGGCGGTTTCAGTCACGTTCGGTGTGCAGAACAAGAAGCCACTTGCTGCATAGTTTGCCGCCATTACATACGCCTCGGCATCCGTTGGTGCCGCATACACTGGACGGTGGCTACAATAGCCATAGCTGCTGTTCTTCAACTCGATTGCCAGCATGTCCTGCGCAATGCCGCCTACATTTGAGGAAATCACCGTCACTTTGTCGTATCCAGTGATGCTCCCGACATTTGAATTGCTGACGCTGATGCTGCCGCCATGGTATGCCCTATACTCGGATTTCTCACTTATGTCAGCGCAATCATTGGAGTATTTTGTACTTTTGCGGTAGGAATAGCGTCCATTCTGCAGTCCCATTACCTCGTCTTCCACCGCCCAGGAAAAATCACCGCAAATTGCATTAGATACAGTGACTTTTTCATACCCTGACACTCGCCCATGCACTTGCGCTCCCCCGTTAATTTTGATGCTGCCAGTGCTTGACTTCGACAATGTCTCCGCCTCTGTCGAAGAACCTTTGTCAATGTAAAGGACATAGCCAGACTGAGAAACATCCTCGTTAAAGGAACTACTGCTTTTCAGATTGCCTCCTGTAATGTCCCCTTCAACAATAGAGCCTTCCACACGCACGTTCTTGTAACCGCGCACATCGCCCCCTACACAGCTGCCATTGCGCAACTTCAGCGTTCCACTGGCAAGCTGCGCAATGCTGTGCTTCTCCTTCAGGACATGCTCCTCGTCATGACGCATGTAGTAGGGCATATATGGAAACTCATAGACATCCCTGGTCTGGCGCCTCTCGGTAAATGTCTTTACGCAGCTACTTGCCTCCTGCCTCTTGCCGCCAACAACCGAGCCAGCGCTGCTGTTGTCCAACGTCACGCTGCCATACCCCAGCACATCGGTCAACTGGCAATTGGATGCATTCAGGCTTGTATTGCCGGCATTTGCCTTTATGGTGAAATTCTCGCCTGCATCCTGTCTCTTGCCGCTAGTAGTGGTCAATATGCTCTCGTTGCCATAGTCAGATACAACGGTGGCAATGCAACTGTCCGCCTTTGCCACGTAACTGCGGAACAAGCCAAGTTCATTCTCCTGCCAGAGGGAAACACTCCCTTCAACGCACAAAGGTGCGTCTTCCAATCCATTCAACTTAACCGTACCAAAACCACTTATGTACGCAATATTGCCACTGCCGCTGACTTTTGCGGCACCGCCGATGGAAATGCTGTCCTTCGCATCAATGCGCGACACATACTCCCCAGCCGCGCCTTCCTCGCCACATTGTTCGACGCACAATTTATGAGAGCCAATGGTGCCATCAATGCCAGCAATATTCCAGCTCTCATCAGAAGCGGCATTCGCCAGCAAAAAGACGTTCCTGTATCCATGCACGCCTTCCTGGAAAACGCATGCCTCTGTCACACGAAGACTTCCCTTGACTTCATATTTCTCCTGTTCCAGGCGCATATTGACCTCAGTTCCCATAATTGCACAATGTAATCATTCCTTTTTCAGTAAGCACTTGAATGCGATGATTACTATATATCATCCAATGGGATTTAACCAATCTTTATGGCAAAAAACACACAGTTATCCCATAATTTTTGTAATGGGCCAATCTCCCCTTTGTGTTTCCATACG
>JAFSTJ010000537.1 GCA_017450525.1 Victivallales bacterium
CTTTGCTTGATTTGGTGGATTACCATATTGCAAATGGCGGAACCCATTTGTTTTTGGATGAGGTCCATTACCATGATGATTGGCAGACTGCGCTGAAGAACATTTACGATGACTACCCAGGATTGTCCATTGTTTACACTGGGTCATCCCTATTGAAAATAAGCCGAAAGAAAGGTGATTTGTCCCGTCGCCAGAGTGTATATACATTGCCTGGCCTTTCATTCAGGGAATATTTGGATTTTGACAGGCAGTTGTCATTTCCTGCGGTTTCTTTGGAAGAACTGCATTCCAATCATATAGAATTGAGCAGGGAACTGGCTTCGAAATGCAATGTGCAAAGTGCCTTTGACCAATATCTATCGCAGGGGTACTATCCATTTTTCAAAGGCAATGAGGATGGGTATAGGGAACTTATTCACGAGATTGTTTCTCAGGTGCTGGAAGTGGATTATCCTGCATATGATGAAGTTCAGCTATCCACTATACGCAAGGCAAGAACAATGCTTATGATTCTTGTGGAGAATCCACCACAGACACCGAATTTCACAAAGCTCTGCCAAGAATTGGATACGGATTACAAACAGGGGATGAAAATGCTTTATGCATTGGAAAGGGCTGGTCTGCTGAACTTGCTGGAGGCAGCAGGCGCGACACTAAAGAATCTTTCACGCCCCGCAAAGATATACTGTGAAAATCCCAATCTGATGCAGGCTTTGGTGCCTAATGCCTCAATAGGTACTCTGCGTGAATGCTTTTTCCTAAATCAAATTCATGTCGGGCATCGCATTGTCTATCCTTCGCATGGAGATTTTATGGTCGATGACACCTACTTGTATGAAGTTGGCGGGAGAAAGAAATCCTTTGAGCAAATCAAGGACATTGACAACAGTTTCCTGGCCGTAGATAACACCGAAGTTGGACATCGCAATCGCATTCCACTATGGTGCTTTGGCTTCTTGTATTAAGAGATATTTTCATGGTTGCAAACAAGGTGAATCATGTTAGTTTATGGTTTTCAAACCAGAATTGACGTAAAATTGATGTAATTAATGTATAATTTGGAGATGTTGCAGATGAGAAGATTTGTTCTTGGCCTCCTTGCTATGGTCGCACTTGTTGTCGCAGGTGAGGAACTTATAAAAAACGGCAATTTTGAGCAGCAGCTTGAGGGCTGGGTTGTACCTAGCTGGATAAAGAATGCCGCCACTCCTGTGCTGGACAGTTCAGACATGCCTGGCGCAGGGAAGGTGTCCCTGAAACTGGTGGGCGGCGACGGAAAACTGCCTGCAATGTATCAGTCATTGAAGTTCCTGCCTGGCGTCACCAAATACAAGGTCTCATTCCAGGTCAAGACGGAGAACATTAATGACTGGGGATATGTTGCGATATATGTCAGCGATGACAAGACAAAGAAGCGCTACTACTCCAAGACAGTCGGCGCTGCTGGAGCGGGGAAGGACAGCAACCGTCCATGGACGAAGATTGAGGGGGAAATGGAGGTGCCGCAGGAGGCAGCGGGCAATCCTGGTAAACTGAACATCATATTTGGCGGCAAGACCACTGGCACTGTATGGCTTGATGACATCTTGATTGTATCCGCAGATGCTGCCGCCACGCAGAAGGAAGAGGCAGAGCAGGGCATTGACCTGAATGCAAACATTCTGAAGAACGGAAATTTCGAGCAGCAGTTGGAAGGCTGGGTGGTCCCCAGTTGGATCAAGAATGCAGCCACACCTGAACTGGACAGTTCGGATATGCCAGGCCCAGGACGCGCCTCGCTCAAACTCGTAGGGGCGGACGGCAAACTCCCAATCTTGTACCAGAAAATCACATTCCTGCCCAATGTTCCCAAGTACTATGTCTCCTTCCAAGTCAAGACGCAAAGCATGAATGACTGGGGCTATGTGATGCTCCACATAGGCAGCGACAAGACAAAGCAACGCTACTATTCCAAGACAGTCGGCGCAGGCGGCGGGGGAAAGGACAGCAGCCGTCCCTGGACAAAGATTGAGGCTTTGATGGAAGTGCAGCCAGATGCATTTGGAACACCTGGCAAACTAACTATTCAGTTTGGCGGAAAGACCACAGGAACTGCTTGGGTAGACGACATTATTATCGTCCCAGCCAATCAATTGCCTGCACAGCCAAAGCCAGCGGACAAGCCAAAGGATAATGGCGCTGGCGAAGATTCAAAAAAAAAAGCAGATGAACTAGAGCAACTGGCCAATCTGGTAGATACCGACTTTTTCCTGAATAAACTGCCGTGGATCGTTACAAGTTGGATTCCAAATGCCATGCTGGCGGCTCCAAAGGATTCTGATTTCTCCATTGTCCTCCCAGCAGGGAAAGTGCTGGCTCTTTCCCATACCCACTCTTCAGTGAATGGAAACTGCTCTGGTCCCTTTCGTTTTTCAATTTGGCTGAAGATTCCAGAAGAGGCCAAGCCCATTGTTAATGTTTCCACAAAAAGCCAGGATCTAAACAACAAGGCTGGCTCAAAGACCTTTGGCATTCGCGCGACAGGACGCGAGAAGGACGGGTATCGCGAATATGCGGGAAATCTGCTTGCTCCAGAAAAGAACGCGGATTTGACCGTAACTCTTCGTACAACGAAGCCATTGCCGCAGGATGCACAAGTGGCCGCAAAGGACGCCTGTATGCGTCCTGGTATTTTGCCAGGCACAAAGCCCTCGTTATATCAGATATGCGCCTGCGGCGAGGAAGGTATTTTCCTCCTTGAGGACACGCCCAGCGCCAATGTCATCTTCCGCAATCCAGGCAAGACTTCTCAGCAACTGAAATTGCAATGCACGGTATATGACTACTTTGGCAATAAGTGCCAGAGTTTTACCAAGGAATACTCCCTGCCACCTTTGAGCCTGACAAGC
>JAFSTJ010000538.1 GCA_017450525.1 Victivallales bacterium
GCCGAACCGTAAAGACAACAAGATTTCAATTAAATTCAATCAAATCTTTCTCAAAAAACAAGAAAATGAACAATAGTAATACTGTCCACTGTCCACTGTAAACTCATGGGAATTCCAGCAGCATCATTTCCGTTTCGCGGGAACTCATCAGCTTGCCCCCATATATAACCATTACTGGTATGACATGCTTGTCCGTGAAACGGAAATTAACTTTTACTGTTTCCAGAACGGGCTCATTTTTGTCAGGAAAAACTGGGGAATTATCAAGCCATAGCCATTTGCGTCCTGTCTTTGTGGCACCGATTGCTACTGGGCATTCAAGTCCAAGAGAATTAATGTACGCAATCACATTGTCGCGCAGTTTCTCATCCGAAAGTATTGCAGGTCTGGCACCGAATATGCTGCAATATGCAGGACAAGCATAAGCAGCCAGTGTGCCAGCGAGCAACGTAAAGGTCCTACCCTGTACGGTGAATTGCGCCTTGATGCCTGGCGCAGTTCCCTTTTTTATGCCTTCTGCCCTGCGCTGCCAGACCTCCTCTTTTTTCCACTCAAAAAGCAAAGTAGGCAATGCGAAATCGGGCTTGTATTCCTTGCACTTGCCATTCCATACGCAAAGGGCGCTGAAATCGTCATTCTTTGGAACTGGAAGTCCTGACAATTCCAGGGGCAATCCGTCCGAATAGCGCAGCCATTTGCCATTTTCATAATGTGCCCCCAGGAAAGCAGGGAATCCATTGTATATCTTCAATGCCTTCAACACTTTTGTCATTTCATCCATCGAGGCAGGCTCGTATAGTTGCGCGCCAAGCGTGGCGGCAAGGTCAAGCATTGTTTTCTGATTGGTGGCGTAATAAGTGCTCATGGCTGCAAAATGGCGGCCATTCACCACCGCAGTCCGCACCTCTACTGGCGGCATTGCAAATTGCTTCTGGAAAAAGTCGTCTGGCGTAGGTGCAAGCACTACCCTGAAGCTGGTGCCTGGCAGCTTCAACACATCCCTGCCAACAGCGGAACGGCGAGAAATACCCGTCTTGCCGTTGAACAGCGCATTCGCTCCCCGCACCATGACCTTTGGTGTATCAACCGAAGTTCCCGCAAGGGTATATTCCGCGCAGTTGTCATCCATGTCATAAATGCCCAGGGCATTGGGCTTGCCCTCGTAAACAGGGTGTATTGCCTTTGGGACAGTGCGCTCCTCTGGCTGTACACCTCCCCAACCGCCCATCGCCGCATACTCCCATTCCGCCTCCGTGGGGGGACGCAGTGCATAGCCTTTTGGCAGACTATAATGACTGCGCAAATGCTCCGTCCACTGCTGGCAAAAGTGGATTATTTCATACCAGCTGATCTTTGTGCTTGGCATGCTCTGGCCTTCGCCAACCACATAATCCAGCCCAAGTATCTGGTTGAATATCTCATTGCTTACCTCCTTGTCGTATATCCAGAATGGATATTCAATAGTATTCACTTTTGTTTTGCTATTTGCAACTAAAGGAACCGTGGAGACAAACTTTCCAGGTGGCAGAAAAACCATTCGGAATTGTTGGTTTGTCAAGTGAGTTGGATTTTTGAAGTCCTGGCCCAGGCTAGGTGAATATTCCACCGTCAATGCCTTGGCATTTTTACGTGCAGCATCGCCAAGTTTGTCCTGCATATTCCTGTCAAGACATGCCTTGCCCAAAGGCGAGGCAAGGAATCCCAGCATATTCGCAACCGAAGCAAAGTCATTCCCCTGAGGCGGCACCGCATTTTCGGCCATTTGCCGCAATTGCGCCTCGATATTGTCAAGTTTGTTGTTGAACGCCTTGCGCCGCCCGCCTTCCAGATACTTTTCCGCCTGCTGGAACTGCTTCTTGATATTCTCATGTTGCTCTTTTGTAAGTTGCAGCTCCAGACCTGGCATCAACTTCTGCATTCTTTCGCACCGGGCTGCGGCATTTGCCTTGGCCTCCGCGTATGCTTGTTTCATATAAGACAGGCCATTTGCTGTGCCATATCCAGCCATTGCGACAAAGACCAGCACTATAAATGCAATGGCAATGGCGCAATTACGATAGCGCCGTGAAAGCGCCATTTTGGTAAGGAACTGCCGCCAGCGCGATGCGTCGGCATTGCGTTCTGGGGACATCAGCTCCAGGCATTCGTTGCAGCTTCCTGCCCGCATTTCAGGATTGCGGTTGCATATCTTGGACAGCGGCAGCACTATGCGGTACAATGTATCTGCGGACAGGTCGGCGGGATAGTGTGGATATGCGTCAGGCTCCTCGCCAGTGACGGTGCAGTAGAATGTCTTGCCCAGGGCGTATATGTCGCCCACTGGCGTCTTTGGTTGCTTTGCGGTTAGGAATTCAGGCGGGATGAAGCCCAGGGAGCCCGCCACGGAAAGGGTTCTGGAATAGTCGTTCAGCAGATCTGGGTCGCCAAGTTTCACCTTGCCGTGCACATAGAAGATGTTGGCTGGCTTTATGTCCCTGTGGACCAGTCCCAGCCTGTGCAGGGCGGCCATGCCTTCAAGCAGCTGCCTGTATATAGAGAGCGCCTCGTCCAGTTCCAGCCTGCCCTTGCGCTGCAGCCTCAGCGCCAGCGTGTCGGCAATGTATTTGCCCTTTTCATCGGATGCGTTGTCTGCGGCCTCCATAAGATAGAAGAGATGCCCGTCCTCAACGCCGAAATGCAGGATTTTCACAAGAATGCCAGTTGAAGCGGGCAGTTCGGCATAGCGCCGCAATGCCTCCAGCACCTTCTCGTCAGGGGACACGGCATGGAACACCTTCAGCGCAACCCTCCTGCCCAAAGCGTCCTCCGCCAGATATACTGTGCCGTATGCGCCAGTGCCGCACACGCAGATTATGCGGCATCCTGCAAATATGTCGCCAGCCTGCATTTATTCCTCGTCCCTTTTCAGCCTTTCCACAATCCCTTTCATTTCCTTCAGGCAGCGGGATTTTGCAAGATATATCTGGTTTACACTCATTTGCAGAATATGCGCGACTACTTCTGGAGGACGGTCTTGCAATGCGTACATCTCATACGCCATGTACTGCCTCTCGTCAACTGCCTCCTTCAGTTCCTCCAGCGCCATATTGAAGATGAGCTTCTCGTATTCCTCGTCCAGCATTTTCTGGATGCAGTCCTCGTCTGGTATCTGCTCCATTTCGGCGCCGCTGAGCTTGCTTTCCAGGCGCCTGTGTAGTATGTCCAGGGCCTTGTGGCGGATTATGCCCTGGAGGTATGACCTGAAGCTGCCCAGGGTTCTGCTGTATTTGGGGCTGGGCGCCTCCTTCATCACGGCAAGCATGACCTCCTGGCGCAAGTCCTGCTTCTCGTCAGCTTGCAGCCCGAAAAGTCCGCCGCAGAACAGTATCAGAGGCGAATAGAAATCCCAGAAGCGCTTCCATGACGCCTCGTCCCCTGCGTGTATGCCCCGCAGCAATGATGCCCTAGTCGTATATGCCATAAAGATAAACAGCCCGTGTTCAATTCATGGCATAATGTATTTCCTAGTCGGCAGTTGTAAAATTGCATGACAATGTTTTTATGCGTCAGGCTCGCAGAATAGCGAAGTAAAGCCTTGCTTGACAAGTTCAGCCCTCAAATGGCTCAATGCCCGTGAAAGTTTCATGCCCACTTGCGCCTCGACAATCCCTGTTCTGGCGGCGATTTCCTTGTAGCTATGGTATTCCATATAACGCAAGTGTACAAGCGTTGATTCTTGCTGGCTTAGATTGGCAAGAGCCGAATGCAACGCCTCCACTTTTTCATCTGTAAGGAAAACCTTCTCTTCCACAAGAGGAAAATCATCTGTAATGGGCAATATCGTCAATTTGTTTCGACGTATGTAATCCACGCATTTGTTGTGGGCGACGGCTTTGATGAAGAAACCCAAATGCTCCACATCGTTTATTTTTTGGATTTTTTCATGGAGGGCCAACATGACATCCTGCGCAATCAGGTCAACGGTCTGCTTGTCCAGCTGGCGCAGATTGCGTCTCACGAGCCTTCTGGCCACGGGATGGCATTTGGCAAAAAGCAAGTTCCATTTCTCTTCATTGCCCGTTTTGCACGCATGCAATAATATCGCTAGCTCGTCATCCATTATTGTGTTTTCCCTTCTGTCTTGTGAATCGCAGAAGCAGGTACTTTGTAACCAGGCATTGTCAAACATTCATGAAAAGCCTGGTTTTCCCTGCTTCTTTTATTCGTTCAGGGAAAAACACAATTTCTGTCACGGAATTTTACATTTTTATTCGCGCAACGGGGCGTAACGGAAGAAACCGGGCGGAAACGGGGCGGAACGGGGCGGCTAACGCCCCCCCCTCCGAGGGA
>JAFSTJ010000539.1 GCA_017450525.1 Victivallales bacterium
CATCAAGGAGTCATTAATGAGTTTTATATTCGCATGTCCTTATTGCGGACAAAAAAGCGAGGCCGACGACGCGTGGGCTGGACAGAAGGCTGACTGCCCAAAGTGCCATAAAACGATTACAATCGAAAGACCCAAGATTGTACTAAGGCCTATACAGGATGATCCTATTGTGCTAAAACCTGTTGCAAATCACCAGAATCAATCTCCTGATGAAGATTCAATAGAGGGACAAATAAAAGCGGCTAAATCCCAAGGCTTCTTCTTTAATGAAGATAATACAGAATTACTAGTAGCGCCAAAGGATATCACATCATTTGCCATACCTAAATGTGTCAGGGCAATCGGTCACAAGGCATTTAATGGATGTAAAAAACTGGTAATGGTTACGATACCCGACAGCGTGGCCAGTATCGGAAATCTTGCCTTTGCCCATTGTGAAAACCTGCGGGTAATAAGTATGCCTAAAAGCATTAAAAGCATAGGTGAACATGCTTTTGAAAAATGCACATCTCTTGAAAGTATAAATATTCAAAACGGTGTCAAAAGTATTGGCAAAGGTGCATTTGCGGCCTGCACTAGTCTGATAGAAATAAATATACCCAACAGTATTACAACCATCAGCTCAGGGGCTTTCTTTGGCTGCCTAAGCTTGACAAAAGTCATAATGCCAGAGGGCATTGCATCCATTGAAAGCATGGCGTTTGCGCATTGCGAGAAATTGACGGAAATAGTTATCCCATCTAGTGTCAAAAGCATTGGTCATAGCGCATTTGAAAGTTGTGAACAACTGAAAGGCATAGCAATTTCCGAAGGAGTTACAAGCATTGAAAGCTGGACATTTAACGGATGCTCAAACCTTGCAGATGTACATATCCCTAACAGTGTGACAAGTATTGGTTTTTACGTTTTTTCTGAATGCCGACATCTAGAAAGCTTAAAAATATCTGTCAAGGGCATGGATTATAATGCGTTTCAGAACTGTCCTTGTAGAATAAAAATCCCTTATGAAAACTTTCGAGACTCCCCTACTCCTCTGTGGATAAAACTATTGATTGTATTAATGTGGATAAAGGTTGTATACTGCTTTTTTTTAGGGATTATTAATATTAATAATCCTGAAGTACATGTGGGATGGAAACTATTTTGATTTTTCGGGCCTACGATGTGCTGGCTATGTGGTCACCTAGATTATAGAAAGGAAAGGAAAAAACTTGAAGCCCTCAGAACTAAACATGAATCCAATTTCGAGAAATTTAAGAACGAAAAAAAGTATTTCTATAATCTTTTGGGATAAGACACTGATTTTTATATGGATGTTGTACTTGCAACATTTTGATATACTAGTCTTTAATACATACTGTTCCACGCTAAAAAAGAGCATCGGTTTCATTCCCGATGCCCTTTGTGTTTTCTGGCCTGTGCCAGCGGTATTGAGGTAGCCGTTGTGGTCGGTGTTATTCCAGACAGATGGCTACGGCGGTCATTGTCGGCTTGCCCTTGCTGATTTTCTTCATGATGATTGCATCAATGTCATCATCGGCCTTTTCATCTGGGCACTCAATCCAGTCAAGCACGGTTCCGCCAGCCTCCGCGTAGTAGGGCGTGACCAGCACGTTCAAGTCGCCTTCCCTGGTGACCATGAAGTTCCTGACAGTGAACCTCTTTTCCGTGTGGATGTCAATCATCACTTCGTCCAGATTCGAGCACGGCTCAAACGGATACAGGGCTTTCAGCACCTTCTCCTTGTCGGCAGCGGGTATCACATACCGCTTGACCACGCAGCCATTGGACATTTCCAAGTCCTCCGTGGGGTATGGCAGCGGTTCCTGCGGCTCTGTAATTTCTGCAAGCAGTTCACGTTCAGCCAATCCCAGTGAATTGGCCTCGTTGAAGTCGCATTTGATTTTCTCGTCCATTTCTTGCTCCTTGTGGTTGTTGGTTTGATTATTGCAATGCAGGCCTGCCGTCCAGTGCGAACAGGCGGGTTACCCTGCGGTGGAACACATCGGCCTTCGGCGGGGCGAACTTGTGGCTCACCTCCGTGAATGCGTTCAGCAGCGACCATTGGCTGCGCTCCCTGAACTCGTCGTGCCTTGGCTCAAGGTATTCCCTGAACACAGGCAGTATGTCGCAGCTTGCGATTGCGCCCATTTCGGCTGAGCGCACTATGAAACTACGCGCCCAGTCGTCATTCGGCACAGGCAGGTCGCGCAGCTCCTCCAGCCTCTCCTCCAGCGTGATGAACCCGTCTGGGAGATAGTCGATGGTGTCGGAGGCTATGGCGGCGATGTCAATGCCACTGGTGTGCCTGCGCTTCAGAACGTACTCGCCTCCGAAGCAGAGATTGGAACAGACCAGCACGCTAACTCCACAGCACACTCCAGCGGCGAAACTCTGGTCGTGGGAGTTTCTGATGCCCACGCAGCGAGTCCACTCTGGATTGTTCCTGTTCACAAGCGTGATTACGCCAAACATCTTCTGCTGGTCTCTCGCAAGACCGAAGCGCTCGGATTCTATGGCCATGCCCCTGTCGCTGATGGCGGCCTCGACGGCCTCCACAACTTCGATGTGAGGCACAGGCCTCCAAGTGGCTGTCGGCGTAGGTGTCGGCACCAGGGCAAGCGTGTTCCTGTCCACGTACTTGTCATTTGGATTTGCTAAACAAAGTCCCATGATTTCACCTCCTTATGCAGCTTGTTTCTCACAGTGCCACGCCTTGCACGCAGATGCATACGGGCAGTCTCCGCAACTGAAGCTGGTCTCGTTGGGAATGAAGATGCCCTGCTGTATCGCTCGGTCGGCCTCCAGCAGCAGCTTCTTCATCCTTGCAATCTGGTCTTCAGTGCGGCGTGTATATCGGCGCTCAACTTTGGGCGACTTTGCCTTTGTGGTGATATCATACCTGAACTCTGGAAGCACTCCGTTGTTTGCCTCATAAGCCGCAACGTAGATGCTCGCCTGGAGTTCCTTGTCCTCCCTGCCTTCTGGCCAGGCACGTGCGCTGGTCTTCCAGTCCACGATTGTGACTGTGGCATCTTCATCGTAGGGCGTGGCGACGCTCAGCAGCAGGTCGTACTCGCCGATGACAGGCTTCGACAGGCCTTCAATCTCGAACTTGAACGGGACGGCAATTCCGTCCACGCAACTGAAGAAATCGGGCCAGTCCCTGGTGGTTGCCTCCAGCATCTTGCCAGCCATCTCAATCAGGACATCCGCGTCCTGACCTTCCTTGAAGATGACCTTGGGCGAAGCCTCTATGTTGGTCTTGAAGTAGGTGGCGAATATGTCGGTGAGCATGTCCCAGGCGATTAGTTCGCCGTGCTTGGCCGCCTGAGCCTGTTCGGACAGAGCGGCATGGTACGCAGAGCCGAATGGCAGCGCCACTGGTGTCTGCTCCGCCTCCAGTTTGTCGATGTAGCGGTAGCGGTACTGCAATGGGCAGATGTTGATGTAGGTGTTGATTGCGGAGTAGCTGTAGTGGGGCTTCTCCTTCATTTGTTCCAATGTTTCTGACATGGTTGTTTTCTCCTGTTGGTTGATGTTGTAGACAAAAAAGGCGGACACCCCGAATTGGATGCCCGCCTGGTGGAATTGTGCGATATGGCTATGCCGCCTGGAACTGCTGGATCAGCTCGCTGCAAAGTTTGGACGGAATCGCCTCTATGTTGGGAATCTGGTATTGCTGTAGCAACTGGGGAACAGTCCAACCAGCACGCTTTACGAGTGCCAGCAGATAGTTCCGCTGCTTGGCAGACGCGAAGCCGTTGCCGTTGCCGCGGGGCATGGGCTGCTGCGCCACAGGTTGCATCTGCTGCTGCGGAATTGGTGCCTGCTGCTGCATTGGTGCCTGCTGAGGTGGCATTGGTGCCTGCTGCGCCACAGGTCGCGGCATCTGCGGCTGCGCAGGTGGCAGTTGAGCGGAACCATTCGCCTGGAGAGGCGCGGTCTGGGCAGGGGCCTGCACTGGCTGTACGGATGACGGGGCATTCTGCAATTCGCGCTCCACAGCGGCGCGGACAAAATCAAACACGCCATGCACCTTCTCGTTCAACTGCTGGTGGCTGAGGCCGTCTGGCAGTTCGACTTCGATGGTGCAGTGGTAGGACTGGCTGCTGAAATTGGATTCAGCGGGGACTTTCTTCTGGAATGATGCTTGCATCTTCAACATGGTTGTTCTCCTCTTTTGTGGTTAGATTTCAGCGAAGTCAATCAGGGTTTCCCCTGACGGATTCCGCACGGCTATTCTGGTCTTCTGGCACTCGCCTGGGTCGTTGAACTCGCCGTCCCCATAGAAGGCGCGGGCGATGTCGAATGCCTCATCGGGTGAATCGGCCTTCACCTGGGCATCGTGGACGATGACCTCCTCGATGGTTATGTAGTAGGCGTTGTCTGGCATTACGCGACCTCCTGGTTCAAGAGTCGGCGGCCCTGCGTGTTGATGACGGCGATGCGGATTCTGGCGGACTTGCAGTCCGCCATGTCGATTTGGTTTCCCGCCAGTTTCGCCAGTGCCTTGTTCTTGGCCTTGTTGGCGGTTCTGGCCCTGAGAAGCACGGTCTTGGCGACAGTCTCCTCTATGTTCACGTAGTACAGTTTGGACATTTTTGCTCTCCTTGATGTTGAAAAGCCCCACGGCACAGACCGCAGGGCTTGACTTTGGCTATGGGCGGGGATTACACTGCGAGGCGGATGCGCTCCAGCTTGCGGTTCGCGTCGGCGTACTGGCGTTCCTTCTGCCTCTGCAAGACCTGCGCCTCCCGTATCTTTCGGGCGGCTTCGTTCAGGCGGGAACTCAGGTTGTCGAGGTGCTCCCTCATCGCAGCGAGGCTGGCCGTTATTTCGGCCAGCGGCTCGGCCGTCGGCAAGGGCGCATGTGCCAGCGATGCCCCAGGACGCAGTCAATCTCGGTGCGCAACTGCCCAGAACCACCAGGCAGGATTGAATGGTGGCCCTGACGAAGACTGCTTCAATGGCAAGTCCCGCAAAGGCGTACAACTTCCTGTCCAGGTTATCCTTTGCGGCCTCTGCCACCATTTCAACCGAGGCGTCCTTGTCCACGGCGCAGGCGTAGATTGCCGCCGCCTTCCTCAACGGTGTCAATACATCTGGCTCGATGACGGAGGCGATGTAGCGTTCCGCCCTGTGGCGGCGGGAACACCTGTCCTTCAGCACCAGGCAGAACAGCTTGGTTCGATTTTTGCAGAGTTTGGTCACTGCGTGGGGAATGCCTGCGTTGGCCTGGTCGATGTACTTCTGCGCCTCCGCGTCCAGTTTCGCCATTGTGAGGCGCGGACGAGCCTTGCCGCAACCGCTGAGGCGTGCGATTCCGCACAGCAGCAGCGTTATTGCGAGTGCAGGCAGTACGATGGTCTTGGGAATGTTCTGTGGTAGTAATTTCATTTTCACTCTCCTGTTAAAGATGTTGTGATTGATGTGAGGACGCGTCTCGCCCTCTACGGTATTATGCCAGGAAAAGCGGTGAAATTAAGTATTCGACTAGACAAGGGAAACAGTGACGTCACTGTTTTGGGGGAATTAAAAAGCACAAGGCAGACTGGATATAATATTAGGCAATATTACATTAGGCCGCTGTTTCACCAAAGCGTGACGAAGACGGACAGGATTTAAGGTGAAACAAGCCGTCACTGATTCGTCACTGATTTTGCCTTTTTGCAGTAGAAAAACATCCGAAAATGTCGGCAATTATCGCATTCTTCTAAATTGACGATTCGGCCAAAGAAAAACCCCTTAACTCAGGTCGAATTAAGGGGTTTAGTAAATGGAGCCAGCGATCGGACTCGAACCGATGACCGCCTGATTACAAATCAAGTGCTCTACC
>JAFSTJ010000540.1 GCA_017450525.1 Victivallales bacterium
CATGAATTATGAACCACATGACAGAATTGAGGTAAGCGACCATGAAACCCAATGCCACAAGGCATTTTTCACTGTAGAAAAGGCAGAAATGCTGGCTGATGGGCGCATCAAACTGGAATTGGACAGGGATTGCTCAGGCATTGCAGTGGATGACATTGTGGAGAACCAGTCCCGTGTCCCTGATTTCGTGTTTGAAGACAACAGGGTTGAACGTTGCCCGCATCTGCGCATTTCCGACAATGGCAACCACAGCATACGCCGCAACACCTTCGATAGAATATCCCACATAGTAGTGCAGGACCTTTTGAGATATTGGTATGAATCAGGCGCGGTTGATGGCATGGTCATAGAAGGCAATCTTTTCACGGGCTGTCCCCGCTCGGGAGATGCCTGGCCAATAAGTATTGGCAGCCGCAGAAAGGATGACGTTGATATACGCCACAGGAACATCTCCATTTTGAACAACCGCTTCATCATGACCAATTCCCGCGCCATTTCAGCGAGCCATGTTGATGGTCTGGTGATACGGGGCAATCAATTTCATGGAGGAGATGAGGATAGTGCAATTCAGATAAAGAACTGTACTGACGTTGCCTGCAATGATAATACCTTTGTGAAGACAGAGTAGGTGGAAAATGGAAACAAATCTTGCAAAAATTGGTAAATTGAAGCATGACCCCGAGGCGGCAAAACATGGAAGCTGCTGGATGCTGGGGTGCGAAACACTTGACCGCGATTTTGCGGACTTCAAGAAATACAAGGACTACATTCCCGCGTTGGGCATTCCGCTTATTCGCCTGCAGGCGGGATGGGCGAAAACAGAAAAGACTAAGGGCGTGTATGACTTTTCCTGGCTGGACAGCATTGTCAGCGACGCGGCGAAACTGGGCTTGAAATGTCTTTTGGAAACCGACTACGGCAATCCCATTTATGAGGGAGGCGGTGGCTGGGACCTGGGGGCTGGATTCCCCACATCCGAAGAAGCACTTGCCGCCTGGGATGCCTGGGTGGAAAATCTGGTGCTGCATTTCATGGACAGAGTGGACGAGTGGGCCATGTGGAATGAACCCGATATATCAAAGGGCTATACCATAGATTCCGTAGTGGACTTCAATATCCGTACGGCGAAGATCATCCGCCGATTGGCACCAAATGCAAAGATAGCGGGGCTTTCACTTGCACGTTCCGATGCTTGGTTGTTTGACGGGTGCATTGGCAATCTGGCAGTCAAGGGTGGCGGGGAACTTTTTGATTCATTCATTTACCATGGCTACAAATACAATCCAGACGATGCCTCCGAGGTCGGTCCCAAATTGCAGGCGATACTGAAGAAATACGGCGTGCGTGGCGTGGTGCGCCAGGGCGAAAATGGCTGTCCTTCCGAGGAAACGCAATTTTTTGCCTTGCGCAAGTATCCATGGTCGGAGCTGTCCCAGGCAAAGTGGGATTTGCGCCGCTTCATAGGTGATTTCTGCCTTGGCGTGCCAAGTTCTGTATTTACGATCTGCGACTTCAACCACTTGGGGCGCCAGATAAACCGCAAGGGGCTATTGATGGCTGATGAGCAGCATAACGTGCTCCGTCCAAAGCTGGTGTATGGAGCAATCCAGAATATGACCACATTGTTCAACGACCTGCTCGAACCAGTATATGGTGCTGGCGCTATTCGTTACAAGAACAGATGCCAGTTCTTCACTTTTACCAGGCTGGGAAAGAAGATGGCTGCGTTCTGGGACCGCTCAGGCGTTCCAAATGACGAGACAGGCACTGGCAAGGCGGATATTATAATGCGGAACTTCGCATTCCAAGAGCCGATTCTGATAGATGTGCTTTCGGGAGACATCTATGAAATACCTCGTGAACGCATAACTGAACTGGGTGATATAACTCTGTATCTGGACATGCCTTGCGCTGACACACCATTCGTGATGGCGGACAGAGGTGTGGTCGAGATTGGATAAGACTCGGTTTGCAATCGATTAATTCCCCATATTTCGCATTGCCTGATTATGTGCGCGGTGTCATGGTTGCGCATAAGGGCGACAGGGATGGAGGGACCGATTACCAGTCAGACGATTGAAATGCTTGTGTTGTATGTTACATTACCGAGGATTTGTAATTCAATCAAAATAAACTTGTGAGGAAGGCAACTATGAGAAAAGGCATATTGGTTTTGTTTGCTTTGCTGTTTGCGGTAATGGCTTTTGCCAGGGACAATGATGACAGGCATGGGCAGTCCTTCCAGGATGTGGTGGACAAGATGAAGAAGCCGCAGCTTTTGACGCCTGCTGGGAAGACCCAGTGGCGCAAGCAGCGTGCCCAGGTAATGGGTGAGGTGGCCGAGGCCACGAAAAAGGCTTTGCCTGATAAGACTTTGCAGAATCGCGTCATCGCATATTTGAGGAACGCCATTTCTGGCACTGATAGGTGCTATCATTCCGATGACATTCAGAAATACGTTCCAGCCGCTGATTTAAAGAGCTATGACGCATTCATCGGAAAGCAACCCGCCAAGGACAAGGTCAGGGAGATTTACGATGTGGAACGCAAGAAGATAGAGGACAAATTGCTGGCGAATGACGAGATACAGCGCAAAAAGGACTTGGAAAAGGAACTTCACGAAAAGTACAAGTTGTTCAAGGACAAGGAAATCGTGGTTGTCAAGGACATAAGAAACAAGGAATACAAGGGGCCATACAGGCAGGAGCGCACCACTGAAAAGCTGATTCGCGTGGGGGCATATCCTATTAGCCGTTTTGACTTGACACTGGAATCACGTGCGCGTGTCTGGCAAAAGGACCATGACGATTTTGTGAAGAAGGAGGTGCGACGCATCACCAGGAAAAACACGTTCCTTGCTGACCAGAAATCGGAGGAAAGTCTCGATGGCAAGGTGCAGTTAATGTATTTGGAGGCAGGTTATCTTCCTGACATTACGGAATCAACCCAGAACATTTTCTCTGTCGAGCCAAAATATTGGCTTACCCGCAAGGAACTGGCCGAGGCCATTGCAACGAAATTGCATAAGGAGCATTTCGAGAGGCTGATGAAGGGACGTGGATACGTGATTATGGACGTTGGGGACGGTACTGAATATGTGCCGAAGAATGTGGAGGCTGCATTCAAGCAGTATGTCCAGTCCATCGCACGTGCAAAGGTGCAGTGGGAGAAGCAGCAGGAATCAAAGTACAAGAACGACAGAG
>JAFSTJ010000541.1 GCA_017450525.1 Victivallales bacterium
CGTAACTCATCTGCAAGGGCATACCAGCAAATATTATCCTTAGATATAGCCGTGAAAGGCCAAGTATCTCGTTTGGTGACTTCATCCATGTCAGGAAGGTCTCTGCAAGGAAGAAGCCGAATACGGCTATGATTACGCCGCCTGTCAGCGCAACTGCAATTGATGTGCGCAGTATGTTGCGTAGCGAGGTCCAGTTTCGGGCACCATAGTATTGCGCCGTGAGGACGGATGTGCCTACAGCCAGACCAGTCAGCAGCGTTATGCAAAGCCCCATGAGTGAGCCAGTGCTACCTACCGCCGCCATGGCATTGGCAGACACATAGCGCCCAACCACGGCCATGTCCGCCGCATGAAACGCGAACTGCAGCAGCATGGAAACGCCAAGGGGAAGGGTAAATTTTACTATCTTGGGTAGTATGGCTCCCTCGCATAGATTTACATTGAATTGAGCAGCCATCTTATGTGAAATTGACCGAAGGGTTGATAATGAGGCATAATATATTTAGCGCGTGCCCCACTGCAAGGACATGAGAGTAAAAAGAGCATGTAGCCAGCGCGTCCCGCGCTGGAGAACCACTCCTTTCCAGCGCGGGACGCGCTGGCTACCCCCGCTGTGAAAAAAACTTTAATTAGGCACTTGCGCTTTGGGGCAAAGTTTGGGATAATACAAAGAAACATGGATTTTGGTTTAATTAACTATAAGGAAAACAAGAAGGCATTTTTATGAAGAAGTGTTTTACATTGATTGAGTTACTGGTAGTCATCGCGATTATTGCGATTTTGGCGGCAATGCTGCTGCCTGCGTTGGCAAAGGCACGTGAGAAGGCCAGGGAGGCGAGTTGCGCATCCAATCTGAAGCAGAATATGCTTTCCCTCATAATGTACGCCGATGACAATGAGGGTAAACTTCCGATGCATTATGGAAAGAGCATCGCCAATACGAACAAGTATTGGTCGCAAGTGGGTTTTGAACTCAAATATTTGAGTGACAAGAACACACTTTGCTGCCCTAGCATCAAGCCTTTTAAGTTTGTTGAGGGGCTATGGAGCCAGACATACGGCATTCGCACGGGAAATGTGGCACTGTATCACCAGCAGTTCTCTCTACAGGCCTCGCCAATGCTTGTTGCAGCTGGCGGCTCTGGCGGATCCATACAGAAATGGGCCCAGCCATCTGACGTGATTATGCTTGCGGACACCATTAGAAACTATTCTTCAGACAACGGACCTATTCAGTGGTATTATCAGAACTGCTATGATGCCAACTACACTGGTACAGGCGCTGGTCTAATTTGCTGTGCTCATAGGGACAAGGCAGTCAACAGTGCTTTTGCTGATGGCCATGTGGCAGCCGCTGGCAACAATGAAATCAAGGCATCGTGGACAAAGTGCTACATCAATCTGGCTAACCTGGTGGTTTACAGTTCGGGTCTAGGCAGCTTTGGCTTCTGATTTGCTGTGTCATTATTTAATGTTGTAATGTGAGATTGAGCCGATTGCCCGTGTAAAAAGCGTGCAATCGGCTCGTTGTGTTTATAATTGAGGAGAACATGCAATGAAACGAGTTTTATTCTTTGCTTTGTCAATCTGTAGCCTTTTTGCCTTGGCCGCGGAGAATCTAATCAAAAACGGCGATGCCGCAAGTGGAACATCGCCATTACCTGGACTGGAAATCAGCGACAATGGCCCTGATGGCGGAAAATGCTTTGTCGCCAATGGCAAAGGCCCGATATTCCTGGGCACGGATTTCATTGAAATCGAGCCAGATGGCACATACGAGATCAGCGCAGAATTCTGTGGCGAAGGGGACAGCAAGGCGAACCGCGTGGATTTCGGCCTGGCATTGTACGACGCCAAAAAAATATTGATTGCCCATTCCCAGATGGCGGCAGTGCCTGAAAGTGGTGCAGAACTGCTGGAGACTATTCCCAAGGGTGCAAAGTCCTTGAAGGTCAAGGGCGCTGGCGATTGGGAGACGCTGGTTAAGAAAGGCGGCAGGATCATTGCAATGAACGCAAAGGATGACTTATCGGACTTGCCCAACAGGACGCTTTGCTATTTCATCAATAAGATGACACGGGAAGGCGATGTCATAAACATAGAACTTACCATTCCTACATACTATGGTTATCCTGCTGGCACAAAATTGCGTTTGCACAGGGATGGCGGCTACCAGTGGAGCCTGCTTGAATTCCATGCGATGGGTGACAAATGGAAGGCATTCAAGTCAAGCATCAGCGGCACCGCCCTCAGTGGCACTCCCAAGAACCAGTTTTGGAAGAGCGCAAAGTATGCCCGTCTAGCGATGGGTGTTCGCAAGAACCAGAAGGTGTATCTGAACAAAATCAGCCTGAAGCGTGTGGACGAGGTGCCAGAGGGCATGGTTTCCTCCAGCAAGACTCTCATCCCCGCTGCCGATGCAAGCATCATCACCACGCCAATCGCGTCCTGGCCACGCCGCCGTTTCCTCCAGAAGGCGGATGGTACACTGGTGATTGAGGCTGAATGCCCATGGGATTTCACCTCCTCGAAACTGGACGTGGCATCCTTCTGCGCCGAGGCAGGCTGCGGCAATGGCGGCTATATACGCCACAGCAAGAATGGGTCATATCCATTCAAGTTGGACAAGGCTGGCACATACCAGATATTCTACAGGCAGAAGGTTCCCTTTGCGGCTGAATGGTGCCATACACTGGTGCTGGACGGCATTTCTGTCCGCATAAGTGACAGTTCACCAGCCAACTTCGTGGAATTCGCCAACTGGAACTGGCATGCCACCAACAAGGTGGAACTCAAGGCTGGCGAGCATTCTATAAACATGGACTTCCAGGGCGGGCCATCGCTGGACCAGATTGCAATCATCCCAGTCGGCAGCGGCCTTGAACCCAAAGGCACTGCGCCTCTGGTAGCGCAATTCTCCAACGAGGGGCTTTCTGGCGAGGCGGTTTACGGCGGCTTCATGGCTGGCCCCCGTTACAGCAATGCCGTGCTGAACTACAAGACGCTTGGCAAGGGCAGCATCAAGGTCAGCGCATCTATGGACAAGGGCGCAAAGTGGTTCCCCGTGGCTGCTGGCGACAAACTGCCAGACTGCAAGCAGAACACGGAGTTGCTTGTCAAGGTGGCGATGGAATGCAAGTCACCTGCGGAAATCCCTGTCATTGAGGATTTGAAGGTGGATTATCTTGTCTCCACCGAACTACCTCCAGAAAAGAGCCGTATCGACAAGGCAATGGAGGCAAGCACTGGAAAACTGGAACTGCAGCCTTCAAAGTGGACTGGCCTGCGCTGGAAGGGAGACGCCTTGTGCTTCTCAAATCCATTGACGCCAGGCAAGGACGGCGCAATCTTCGCAAGAATCACTGATGCGGACAATATGGTGCTGGCACCAGCAGAACGTTCCTGGCTGGAGAAGGACGACCGCCTCGGCGGCGCAACAGTTCTGCATCAGGGACGCCTCAACAGCAACTTGGTTGCATTTGACTTCACGATTGTCAAGACTGGCAAGTATCGCCCCTATTTCCTGATGCGCACATATCTGCCCAGCACTGCCATCATCATGGAGTTCAACAGGCCAGAAAATGCCTACATGAAATATGGCTATAGCATTGACAACAAGAAGACCGACATCAGCGGCGGCGGCTCTGGCGCACCTGGCCATCGTGGCGCATACTACAGGGGCGAGTACTACTGGTGCGGCGGCAATCCAGTTGAGCTGACGGTGGGCGAGCACTGCCTGCGTCTGCTCTGGGGCATGCACTATATGAACTGTGCCGCCATTGCGCTGGTGCCTGAAGGCGAAAAGGCGAAGGCCCCCGAACCAGTCGCAATGCCGAAGACCTCCGTCAGAAGGGCCTCCACCAAGGCAGTGGTGGATTATGCGGAGGTCAGCGGTCGCCTTCTTTCGGTTTCCTGCGAGGATAGCAAGGTCAAGTGCGCATTTGAGATTTCATTTGACGGAGGCAAGACATTCAATGCGCTGCCAAAACTGCCATTGAAGAGCAGCAGGGCATTTATCATAAGGGCACGCTTTGAAGGGCAGGGCGCTATTCCGAAGGTGACTGCCAATGTGGCCACCAATGCGGCCATAGCTGTTGGGGACAAGGACCAGAAGATGCTGTTTGACCGCACCACGGGCAATCTTCTGGGCTACTTCCTGGCGAATGGAATGTCAATCATGCCAGAAAGCTGCAATCTGCCTTTGTTCAATTTCCAGATAGGCACGAAGAAGACAGGCTATCGCCAGGTGGCGCCTGAGGCGGGCAACCTCATTGAGCGCAGCGCCCGCAAGGACGGCAAGAAGCAAATCCTGGAACTCAAGTACGCCCTCTGCAACGAGCAGGTCACGGCAACTGTGAAACTCACCATTGAGGAAGGCCAGATACCATATTGGGAACTGACTGTCGATAATGCCTCCAAGGAGGACATCAGGCACATCACATTCCCCGCATTCCGCGATGTGCACCTTACCAATGAGCCCGAAAATGGCTACTACACCGCAATTCGCAACCTCTGCGCATTCGGCTGGCCAGGCGCGGCGCTTGGCGGCAGGGAAATGCACGGCGGCACCTGGCCTGGCTCATATTCCATGGGCTATGCTGAATTCTACGCCAAGGGCGTCGGCTCCTTCACAATTCAGAACCGCAATCCAGATGGCATTGGCGTGAACTTCACACTCAAGCCCAACGCGGGCGGCAGCGGCCTGGGCATCGCCACCACCAGGCACTATACTGTGGAGGCTGGCAAATCCGCTACTGTGAAATACGCCGCTGGCTTCTTCAAGGGAGACGAACATGACGCCTGCCGCCGCTACGGCGACTGGGCGCATACCTGGATGGACTTCTCGCAGGTGAACCGCCCCGTGGCAAAGTATGTCACCGCCTGCACCCAGGGCGCATACTATCCTCTGGAAAGGACAGAGAACCAGATGATTCCCATCTACCGTTGGTTGGGATATGACATGCACTGGCTTGTCTCTGGCAAAATCGGCTATACGCACCTGTACTGCCCCAACTATGGCACGCCAGAGCAAGTAGCCGCTCAGCATCTGGCATTGGCCGCTGCGGGGCAGCCAGCAGTACAGTATTGGGACCATTACGGCTGGTCTTTCAAGTACGAGACAGAGCCGACTCTTGTGGGCTTCCCCAAGGAGAAGATACCTTTCATCGAGACCTTCGCGAAGCCTGGCTTTGCGGAGAAGGCAGCAAATCGCAATGAGTTCGGCCGCTTCTGCACCTGGGGATATGCCGCGCCTGACTGCACTATGTGCACTGCTTCGCATGAGTGGACGGACTATGCGCAATCAATCATGTTCAACCACTATTTCAAGAAGTACAAGGTGAGCATCTATGCGGATGAATCCTGCGTCTATGTGCCTTGCTACAACACAGCCCACGACCATGGCAAGCAGTATGGCATGAAGATGGTGGGATTGGGCAAACTGTTCACCAAGGTGCATGAACTGGCCCGCAAGGAAGGCGGGGACTGCATCATTAACGGCGAAGGCTGCCCTGACTATCTGCTGCAGTTTGAGGAAATGGGCCTGCGTAGCGGGCCAGATGCTTTGGATGGCGCACCTCTTCTCTATGCCTTCCCAGAAATCAAGTTCTTCCGTGGCGAGGCGAATCACCCGATTGACGGCGTTCCCAACTGGGACGAGGCAATGAGGGAGTATCACCTGATAGCACGTTCGGATGTGCCAGTGTACGCTGGCAATTCCCGTCACTTCATACACCACCGCCACCGCATCAGGGACTGGATGTACAATGGCGTGTTCAAGGACAATGTGGGCCTGGAGCCTTCATGCGTCGGCATCATTGCCAAGTATTTCCTGCGCGATGACAAGGAACACTGCGGCATTCTGGTGAATATCCGCAACGAGGAGAGCCGCGCTGGCGCGAAACTGCGTTTCCGCAGGGATATTCTGCCAGCCAATGCGGTGCTGCCAGTCAATGCCTTGGCATATCTGATGGAAGGCGAGGCTGTGGAGCCAGTCGCTATTGAAAGCGGCAGCGACTATTTCTCAGTGAATGTGCCTTCGGACCGCGCGTCCTCAATCCTGATTCCAGTGAAAATGCCAAAGGCTGAACAGGTACGCACAGATGTGATTTGGCCGCAGCGCAAGGGTCAGGATGTGCTCTGCGTCACGCTGATGAACTTTGGCGAGGCGCGTGTCAATGTGCCGCTGAAGGTTACTGTGCCGAAGGGCATGAAGGTGGAAGGACTGCCAGCCAGCATCACGCTGCGCGGCGGCGAATTCAGGCGCATGGAACTGCCCATGTTCGGACGCGAAAGCCTCATCACAATGGACAGCATCACCCTTGAGGCGAATGGCGTCAAAAAGACGGAACTGGTGATACCCACGGTATGCAACACCTCCTTCGAGAGGCATACTGGCAAGACAATGGCGGCGGACAACTGGGGCACCAACCCACAGTACTTCGTTCATGCCATGCAGCAGCTGGACCAGTCAGTCCTGGAAAAGGATGCACTGGGCGGCATCCTGGACGGCAACAAGCCATACAAGGGCAGTTTCTCCTTGAGATTGCCTGGCCATTCTGTGCCAATGCCATGGCCTAACACCATCGCAGGTCCACATGGACGCTTTAACTACCCCAAGCAGAAGGCTTTGTTGCCCTGGTTCTACAATGCGCAGCAGTTTGTCGTGCTGAAGCCAGACACCAAGTACCATCTGTCATTCGCTCTGCGCTTTGCCAAGGATGACGGTGAGATGAGGCTGCAGCCCTTTGGCTACAGCGAGCGCAGTGGCCAGGTGGCCTTGACTTTCAAGCCAGTCACCTACAAGCCAAAGGCAGGCGACCGCGAGTGGAGTGTTAAGGAACTGGATTTCCGCACACCAGCCAAGATATTCAACTGCACGCAGATGCCAGTCTGCTTCGTCAACCTGGGCACTTCTGATGTCTGGGTGGACGAGGTCATCGTCACCGAAGTCAAGGACTGACACTACCTTTTTAACGCAGAGGCGCCTCTTTTAACGCAGAGGCGCAAAGGCGCAGAGGCGCAGAGATTTTTATGTTTTCAGTTAAAAACTCCGCGCCTCTGCGCTTTTGCGTTAAAAGAGGGTGTCTCTGCGTTGAATGAGATGTAAAAATGTTCCAATCCATTTTACAATTGTGATTGCGTCAATACATTATCTCTGTCTCTCAAAAATAATCTGTGAAAATCTGTGTTAATCTGTGGATGAATAAAAATGACCAACTTCAAGTATTCTCTGTTTTTTGATTGTCATACGCTGACCAGTGTGCCGGACTTTGGATGCCGCTTTTCTGCAAAGAAGTACATTGCTCAGATCAAGAGTCTGGGCGTGGATTACCTTACATGCCATGCCAGGTGCAACCAAGGCAACGCCTACTACAACACAAAGATAGGCAAGCGCCATCCAAGCCTGCAGTTTGACCTGATTCGTGAACTGGGCGAGGAGGCGCACCGCAATGGCATCAAACTTACGGTTTATTTCAATGGAAGCCTCAGTGAGACTGAGATACTGGAGCATCCAGCCTGGCGTTCAGTCAGAATGTTTCCCGAGAAGATACCCAATACCAGTCCCTTCTACTACCAGATTTGCTATAATTCCGCAGAATACAGGCAGCATCTCCTCGGCATGGCATTGGAATTGGCAAAGGATTATCCTGTGGACGGCTTCTTCTTCGATTGCCTTGGGGCCAATGATTGTATCTGTCCAGTTTGTGTTGAGAAGATGCGCAAGGAGGGCGTGGATGTGTTGAATGAACGTGCCGTGCGGGACTTCAGCATACGCTCCGTAAACGACTTGTGCAGGTATCTCCACGATGGGATTACTGCTGTAAAGCCGGATTCGCTGTTCTTCTTCAATGGCAGGCCCTTTGAGGACATGGACGAACTGGATTCCCATTATGAGGCGGAATGCCTGCCCACAGGCGGCTGGGGCTATGAGTACCTGCCAGTGCTGGCGCACTACATGCCAGCCATGGCGAAGGGCAAGCAGATCCTCAACATGACGGGGCGTTTCAATGCATGGGGCGACTTTGGTGGTTTGCGCACACAGGAGGGCATGGAATACGATATGTTCTATGGCCTGGCCCATGGCATGCGCCCAGATATTGCGGACCATATACACCCCAGCTAC
>JAFSTJ010000542.1 GCA_017450525.1 Victivallales bacterium
CTATGGCAGTGAAACGTGGATATGCCGCATCCCAGGCGGCCTTGTCCTGTGGCAAGTACGTGCCCAGTTCAGTGCTGGCTGCGATAATTGCCCTTGCCTCGTCCAGGTCGCGTATGCTGCCTGTGGCCATTGCCTGCACGGCTATGTTGCCCATTGCCGTTGCCTCGATAGGGCCAGTCAATACCTTGAGGCCAGTGGCATCGGCGGTGAACTGGTTCAGCAGCAGGTTCTGGCATCCTCCGCCCACAAGGTGCAGCACATCAAGCTTTATTCCCGCCAGGCTTTCCAGCTCGATTATGGTCTTGCGATAGCGCATTGCCAGTGATTCGTATGCGGTGCGGATAATCTGGCCGTGTGTTTCAGGCACTGGCTGGCCTGTGCGGCGGCAGTATTCCGCTATCCTGCCAGGCATGTCACCAGGCGCCACGAAGTCCTGGGCATTGGGATCAACAAAGGAGCGCAACGGCTCCGCCTTCTTCGCCAATTCCACCATCTCGCCGAAGGAATATTCGGTGCCTTGACGTTTCCATTCGTTGCGGCATTCCTGTATGAGCCACAGACCCATGATGTTCTTGAGGAAACGTATCTTGCCTCCTACGCCGCCCTCGTTGGTGTAGTTTGCCTTGCGTGCAGCCTCCGTCACCAATGGCTTGTCCAGTTCCAAACCCAGCAGACTCCAGGTACCACTGGACAAATATGCCCAGGAACTGCCCTTCTTCGCAGGAACAGCCGCCACTGCGGATGCCGTGTCATGTGAACCCACCAGAATCACGGGGATGGCGCCGCACTTGCATTCCTCCTGCAACGCGGGACGAACAGTGCCTACCACCGTGCCTGAAGGCGTAATCTTCGGGAACAATGTGCGCTTGATGCCCATGGCGTCAATCACATCCCATGCCCAGTCTTTCGTGCTGGGATTGTACAATTGGGACGTAGTGGCAATACTGTATTCAGCGGAAACATCGCCGCAGAAGAAGTAAGTCAGTATGTTGGGCGTGAACAGCAACTTGTCCGCTATCTCCAGCGATGCATCCTTGTCCCTGCTTGCCGCCACCAACTGGAATATGGTGTTCAATGACATAAACTGTATTCCAGTTGCTTCATAAATCTTTTCAGAAGACATTTTCTTAAATGCATACGGCATTGCATCGTCTGTTCTGGGGTCCCTGTAGTTTCTTGGCTGCCCAGCCAGGAAACCATTTTTGTCCAGCAGCGCATAGTCCACACCCCAGGTATCAATGGCGATGCCCTCTATGTTTGCGCCTGACTGCACGGCCTTCGCCAGACCTATCTTCAGTTCATTGAAAAGGCCCAATGTATTCCAGAAAAGGCCGCCATTAATTTCGATGGGGCCATTGGGGAAGCGATGGACTTCCTCCAGTGTAATCTTGCCATTGTCAAGTGTACCGATGATAGCCCGCCCTGATGAGGCGCCCAGGTCAAATGCCAGATACTGCTTCTTCATTTTCCGTTCCTTTCTGTATTTAGTCTATTGTAAGAATGAAATGCCTTTGCAGACGCCCGTCCTGGAAGTCCGCTATGATATAGCTTCCCGCCAAGGTAAGGGAGCCGCTGCACAACTGCCCAGCACCATTGCCAAGAATGCATGAATACGGCCTATGCACATGCCCAGAAAGCACGGCAGCCGCCCTGCCCTCCTCCAGCGCACTGGCAATGAACTGTGCTCCACGCAGGCCATGCCTCATTCCAGGCAGTCGCCCCATGGCGTCCAATGCGGGGAAATGCGTCACTATCACATTTGTGCAGCCATCTTCTCCATCCTGCAGCAATTCGCCCATTCTGCTAGCCTGCTGCTCATCCAGATAACCGCATGACAGCATCCAGCGACAAGGCCGCGCAGGATTCAATAATATGAGCCTTATCCCAGAATATGCCACAGCAATGGGCAAAGATTTCAATAAAAATCGCCCGTCATTGAGATTTTCGACAGCATTCTCCAGGGCATCCACTGCCTCTGGCTCATCCACATACGCATCATGGTTGCCAGGCACATACACAAAACGCCCATGGGATGCGGCCTTTACTGGCTCCAGTTCACGCATCGCCCAGGCAAATTCCTCAGGAAGAGAGGCGCTGGTCAAGTCGCCTGCACACACTGCCACATCCGCGTCAATGCCTGGCATCAGCTCCGCCAAAGCGGCAATGCGCTCCGCCCGCACTTTGCGCCTGCGCCGTAGCAGATGGTTGAAAGAACCCAGAATGCGCTTGTTCAGCAACTGCCCGATGCGCCTGGGAAACAGGCCCAGGTGTATGTCCGAAAACAAGAGCACTCTGGCCTGCCCAGCCTTCTTGGCGGGCACAGTGCGTAAATTGTCATTTTTTTGAAAAAATGTCATATATTGTCTAACAGAAAAGCAAATCGGAGTTATATTAACGCCGATTTTTCAATTGGCAAGCCAGTCACATTGCGATTTGCAATGAACTGGCAGGAACTAACCTAAAAACGAGGGAAAGAACGATGATTGTTACCACAAAGGAACTATTCAAGGCCGCCTACGGAAAGTACGCTATCGGCGCCTACAACATCAACAACCTGGAACAGTGCATGGGCCTCTTCAGGGGTAACGTGCAGAGCAAGGCTCCTTTCATCATCCAGATCAGCAAAGGCGCCCGCGCCTATACCGACAAGCTGATGCTGGAGGCAATCATCCGCGCAGCTGACAAGGTGTTCCCAGAAGCAATCTTCGCAGTGCACCTGGACCACGGTGATGAAGCAACATGCATGGACTGCATCAAGAGCGGCTTCTACAGCTCAGTCATGATCGATGCTTCCAGCAAGCCTTTCGAGGAAAACGTTGCAACCACAAAGCGCGTTGTTGACGCTGCACATGCGGCAGGCCTCGTGGTCGAAGCAGAACTTGGACAGCTGGGTGGCGTGGAAGAGCACGTGCAGGTCAGCGAATCCGAGGCAAAACTCACCAACCCCGACCAGGCAAAGGAATTCGTGGAGCGCACAGGCGTTGACTCACTTGCTTGCGCAATCGGAACCAGCCACGGCGCTTTCAAGTTCACAGGCACACAGGGCCTCCACTTCGACGTTCTCTCCGAGATCCAGAAGCGCCTCCCCAACTTCCCACTGGTAATGCACGGCTCCAGCTCAGTTCCACAGGAAGAAGTTCGCCGCATCAACATCGCTGGCGGCAAGCTGGCAGGCGCAAAGGGCGTGGATGACAATCAGTTCCTCCAGGCCGCAAAGCTGGGCGTCACCAAGATCAACATTGATACTGACGGCCGTCTGGTGTGGTGCCGCGTCCACCGCGAACACTTCATCCTGCATCCAGAAGATTTCGACCTGCGCCCCGCAGGCAAGGAATTCATGGCTGCATACGCAGAATTCATCGCTGCAAAGAACGTGAAGCTGGGTAGCGCTGGCCACCTGGACGAAGTTCGCGCAATGGTTACAAAATAAACTGCCAACTCAACGCAAAGGCGCCTCTTTAAACGCAGAGACGCTAAGACGCAAAGACGCAGAGATATTGAAGGGACTAAGGAACATCAAAACTCTTTAGTCCCTTCTTTTTTTTCTGCGCCTCTGCGCCTCTGCGTTAAAAAAACTTGGCGTCTCTGCGCCTCTGCGTTAAAAAAACTTGGCGCCTCTGCGCCTCTGCGCCTCTGCGTTAAAAAAAAACTTGGCGTCTCTGCGTTTCTGCGCCTCTGCGTTAAAGACTTAGCGCCCCTGCGTTGTATTTCCAAGGAGGCCGTCTTGCAGGAAGACTGGAGTGCAGCCCGCCTCCTCCACCATAAGCCTTGTGGTCTCGTCCAGTTTTTGCAGGTGGTCTGGCTGGTAATTGAAATACGTGGGGAAAGAATACTGCTCATGGCTGCAAGCGGAGAAGACATCGTTGCCGTATTTATCCGCCAATGCTTTTGTCTTGGCAAAGAGGCGCGGTATTTTCTCCAGCGGCAGTAGGTTGGATATGATCCAGTCGTGGTAGAAGAAAATGCCCAGCCCTTTGTCATAGCGCGCCTCATGCTTTTCCATGTAGTCGATTTCATCGCCGAAGCCATAATGCATCGCCAAAGGCGCTGACGGCGGCAGGTACACCTCTGAACGGAATTCCTGCTCGCGCTCTTCCTGGGTAAGTTCATCCTCTGGTGGTGTGGCCATAAGTCGTGGCCGTAATGCCTCCGAATAGCACCTGCCACCCAGTTTTATAAGTTCCTCAGCCACGCCAGGGCTTATGTTACCCCAATGCATAACCTGAGGCACTATGTAGCATTTTTCCCCCGCAAAGCGGGTGACCTCGCTTTTCAGCAGTTCGTAGTCCTTCAAGAACTTCTTCCGCGATGCCTCGCAGTACGGCCTATCAGGGAATTCGCTGTATGCGTGAAGCGAGAAGCGGAGCCAATCCGCATTGTCCTCGAACTCGCTCTTCCAGATGTCAGGCATATCCTTCAGCAGGAAGGGCTGGTGGTCATTGCGGTAGAATGTATTGAGCGTAACCTTCCAGCCATATTTTCTGTGTATTTCCTTCAAAGCAGCCAGATAAAAATGGTCAAACGCACGCTTTGGACGCTGCTTCGCAAGTTCCGTGAACACAAAACTGTGGTCGTCAATATAGAAACTGCAGCGCCTGAAGGATTTCTTGTCCCACACCAGCGTTATTTTCTGTGAGAATGTGCCGTAAGGAGTGTCTGCCGCAATCTCCACCTCGTTGATTTGCGCGGTCAATGCCACCTCCGTGTGAAAGCGCACTCCATCCCGCTCCGTCCTGCATCCATTTACGGTGACTGGCGTTCCATAGTAATTGACGCCCTCAATTGGCACAGTGAGCGCCTTATCCGTCTCTTTGCCGTGATGA
>JAFSTJ010000543.1 GCA_017450525.1 Victivallales bacterium
ACCGCCAAAGCCATTGTTCCCATCTGGCAGCCGTTCTCTCGGAAGGCAGGTGAATTCAATGTCTGCATGTTTGCCGTTTCCAAAAGGCGGAAGCCACGCGCTGGCTACAAGGTCATAGGCGAATTTAGATTCATTGTCGAGGATCTTGTTTGGTTCTACCTTCAGTCTCGCCATCTTGACGAAAAGTGGAATGGGGTGTTCGACCCTTTGCAATATCAAAGTCACAACTACATTGTCTGGCTTCCATATCGGCTGTCGCACAACGCAATCTGTGTTCGTATAGGGAATATGTAGAATTTCAGAATCGTAATAACCAGCATAGCGCCTTACACGCGTACACGCTTCGCCTGTATTGGTTTTACCCAAGAATTTACAACACCCTTTTTTGTCTGTTTCACCAGACTGAACATCATCAACCGAAGCCTTGTCATCCCACCGCATATATCTGCTGGTAAAACAACCTATAATTGGCACGCCTTCTATTGGATTCTTGGAGTGTTCGTCAATTACCACTACCGAGAATCTGGCTATACCCATGTTAGCAAATGCTGTGAATAACACAACTATCGCTAAAACAATAATTATCAGTGTTTTAGTTTTCATTTTCCGTATTCCTTTCACTGTTGACAATCTCATCGAATAAACCACTAAGATGCTGGTATGCAACATTGACTATGTCAGAATGCCGCCATTCACCCTGATCGCGCGGCCAGTCGCGAGCGAAATCAGTCATGTTAAGGTTCGATATTCCTGTACCAGACCCAAACGGATTCGCTCCGGCTGCGAATGACAATGCGGGAATTCCATCGCCAAGAACTTTTGCTTTCTGCACCAATGTCAACGACACTACATTCGTTCCATGAAGTGAAGTATCATCAAACGGCCTAAAAATTGGCGATTGCGTCAACTGCGCATCCGTGTAGGAGTTTGTTTTAACGGAATCCGGCAAAAGGCCAAGCCAATTTGTGTATTCATCGTTATAGCCCCATCCGCCCTCACAGTTGCCAGGAACAACGTGCAAAGTCTCTGTCCCCTTGAAAAGTTCTTGCATAGTCCATGCCCCCCCAATGCCATTATACGGGGCGTTTTTCAGGACATCTTCAGACGGGGAATAACAGTTTACAACATTCGTTAGACCTACGAACCTCAGATCCCATTTGAGATCAGATCTTCCATCTTGCGGGGAGAACAATTGATGCCAGTTGGCCGCCCACATACGTTCTGGCACGTCTCGCCAGCCATGCTCAACCATATTGCTCGTCGTGGCATTTTGCACATAGCATTCCATTGGCACAGCCGCATCAACCATGTAGTATTTGGAATAGGAAAGGCCATGCTCCTTTGCGGAAGAAGAGACCACCATATTTCCAAGCGAATGAGCAATGAAAGTTTTATTACCTTGTAGCGATGCGCATTGAGAGGACAGTACGGGAGCCGTCACAAGGGCATGTTCGACATTTATGTAATAATTTAGCGACTGCCATTCTGCCAACTGAGAATCATCACCATACCAGTCAACTGCTGTGAAGCGTGAATGCGATCCAGACCACCATAGTCTCTTGAATATGCTATTTGCCCATCGCCGTGCCTGTGAGGCGTTCACATTGTATCCGTGAACAAACACAAAATGGCGGTTGTCACATTCAGAATCGGGGCG
>JAFSTJ010000544.1 GCA_017450525.1 Victivallales bacterium
AAAAACGAATTGATCTTGCAAGAGTAGTGCCCTTATTCAACTAGAGGCAATTGCAAAGGTTGTGCATCTTTACGAACCTTGTGCAATTACATCTTTTATACACAAAACATCTTGTGTATTATTGGATAAGCATTGCTCCCTTCGTCGAAAGGGGGCTATGCTTATCCTTCTAGATTAGCCTTGCGAGAAGCCTATTTTTGTTCCTTCTTGTACTGATTATAGAACTGCAGGAAGAGTTCTGGATTCCATGGAATCTCTGGCATCGGCTTGCCTTCAATCTTTGCAATGGCACATTTCTCAAAATAACTCTTGACATACAACCCCATGGCTCCTGTAAGAGTTCCCGCAATTGTCGCACTAATTGCGCCTCCGGCCATTGTCCCGACTCCAGGAATAAATTTCAGAAGGGAACCAGCCAATGTGGTGCCAGCCAATTTGGCGAGGAATGGTATCATGCCGACCTTAAATGCCTCATTTGCAATGCCATATAGGGCTGCTAACGATGCAATCATCCCTGTTTGGGAGGCAACGAGCAAAGGAGCATCCGAACCAGGAATGGGCGTGGCGCCGATGGCTATCGCGGCAGTGACGGCTGTGGCAATAATCCCCTTCGCCTTTGTGGCTTTTTGATAGACCGCCTTCTTCCTAAGTTCAATATCCACCTTTTGAGCTTCCGCAAAGGCATCCTTGCAAGCGTCTGGAAGCATCTTGAAGGAGCATTCCATCAACTCCTTGTTACCAATGCAGCCCCCCTCCTCATCCGAGGTGAAGATGATGCGTTCCTCTCGTACACCTGCATCTTTAACGGCTTGCTTCATAGCTTGTTTCTGCCCTTCACGCATTCCATCTGCCTTGGTTATGCAGACAATCAGATTCTGGGGTGTGAAGATCTCCTTGATGAGTTTGCGGTCGCAATCCGTCACGCGGGCTCCTGGTCCTTGAATCGTGTACCAGACCAGATGGATATGATCATCGACTTTCGACGGATCATTCAACTGATGGCTCTTGATAAACTCTCTGGCGACACTCACAAACTGCTCCTCAGTCTCGCCATTCTCCATTCCCTTGGAATCATAGATCCGCACCAGGTCACTCTCATAGCAGTCAAAATCCTGGGTTTTTGGCTCGCCCGTTCCAATCGCCTTGGAATCAACAATATCTCCCAGAATGGCCTTGATAAGCGAGGTCTTCCCGGAGCCTGTGTAGCCACAGATAAGGATGTTTGGGCGCGGAACACCATTTTCTTTTCTTGCTTGCTCCATTAATTCTTCCCATTCTTTCTCAGTCATTTGCTTGCGAGAGATTTCAGTCATTTTTTTTTCTCCAGTTTGTTGTTTGTTGAATTACGGACTAAGGTCAAGTCATCCATTGAACTATAGAAAACTCTATCCTTTTTTAACTAACTCGGCAAAAAAGCGTATTATATAAAAGCTTTTGAACAAAGCTCTTGCATTCAACTAAATGGTACAAAAACTTAGAGGCAATTTGTGACGTCGAACCAGAACTCCTCGGTGAAGCGGATGGCGCGTTCCTCGCGCATTTGGTTATGGCGTTCGGCGCCTTCCTTGTCGTTTTTGTAGCCATCATGGGATTCCCAGTCCTGCTTAAGGAACTCCCAGTCCTCCAGGGTGAAGATTTGCGCATTGACGGTCTCGTGGTCGTACATTTTGCCGTCGTTGCCATAGACCAGTTGGTGATTCTTTTTGGTCCACGTTGCGCCGGCAAACTTCGTCTTATGGGCGTATTCTGCCTCTTCATCCAGGCGGAATGTGATGAAATATTTTTCGTCATCAACGCAACTGATACTGGCCATCAGGTTGCCTGGATCGTCATTGTCAATCAGCATGGCGTCCTCCATGCTGTACCCCCAGCCTCCCTTGAAGGGGGGAATCGGGTTTTCACGGACGGGGAAACGGGCACAATAGGCGTCACGGAACGACGGATAGCCTTCGGGCAGACGCAACATCTTCGCCCTCTCCTCTTCAGGGGCTTCCTTGATGTGTTCCAGATTATCCTCGGGCAGGGGCTTCTTCTCATCCGAACCAAACGCATGGATGGCAATTGCAGAGCCAACGATTCCACCCGCCAAAAGACCTCCAATGCCAGCCAGTGTCTTTTTTCCTAATCCCATCTGTGTTTTTCCGCGTGTTATGTATGACTTGGTTCTTTTTATGTCTCAACACCCTCTCATAATACTTATACGGACGATTGCACGCGAATCTTACAAACAGGAAGAAAAAAAGGACTTTTTGCCTGTCATTTATGTCAGCCCATCTGTTTTCTAGCCTTGCTCAACTTGTCAATTCTGTCCTTGATGTCTTTGACGAGCGGATCCCACACATCGCGGGTGACTTCGGGATAGGCCCTTATCTCGGTCTCAATGCACATCAGCTTGGCTTTGCATTTTGCAAGCAGGATGGTCAACGCCATGCTTGTTTTGGCCTCTGCCTGGAAATCGGCCTCGCGAAGCCTGCGCAGTTGCTCCTGAATGACTAGCGAGCACTCGTAGCGTGTTTTTGCAACATTGTAGTGAATGATGTCCGAGATGCTCCCCAGCAGCGCCTCGATTGAGCCGGAGGCGGCACTGGAGGAGGGGGAGGAGGTGGGAAGCTTGGAGAGAACCATCTTGTTATCCTTCCTTGATTAGCTCTTTTATAGTATCTATGAGATCATGTCTTGTCTCATCCGACCATTCCGGATGCATTTCTATGCGCTGAATCATATTCAGTACGGCATTATGTTTCTTTTCAAACTTATCTGCCCATACTCTTCCATTTGCCTCCATCTCATTTATCCTTGCATTGGTTTCCTCCCAGATTTTTTTCATTTCCGCTGCGATGAGCCGTACCTGGGCGTCGGTTTGAGCTTCAATATGGGTGATTTCAATTTTACCATGGATGATGTCGCCGAGGAGGGCGACAAGCTCTGCAGAGTGTTTGATGGCTATTTTGCTGATGGTGCTGGACTTGTCAGTTTTTTTGCTCCTTTTTTGGGGGGTGGCAGGTTGATTGGGCTGCTTTTTGACAAGTGCTTCACTATCGATTTTTTGCAAGCCGAGTTTACCCATGGTTTCTCTCCTTACTGAAGTGTTGCCAAAGCGGTTGTGAGTTTTGCGATGTCCTTTTCCATGCGTGCGACTTCCTCTTTGGGAATCGCCTTCATTTGTGCATCGATGGAGTTTTGGAACTCACTGTTGATCGCATCAAAGCATTTACCGACGCTTTCATGGTTGTTCTTCTGGAGTTCCGGCAGTGATTGTTCAACAAGCTCTTTTAATGCAGTGTCTTTCCAATTAGCCAACACCTCGTGGATTCTTTCCTTCAATTCATTGCGCCATGTAAGGCTTTCCTTGATATAAAAAACGATTTCTATGACGGCCTCCATGCCGATGCCCAGCGCGGCCATCATCTTCTTGGTGAAAATCTTGCCAATCGTATTATAGACCTCTCTGCCAAAGGTCTTTCCGAAGAGGTTGCCGATTCGTTTAACGGCCATTTTCACCAGGTTGCCAAGACCGGCTGCGGAACCGCCGACCCCGCCAATGGAACCGAGCATGGCGTTGGCTGCCTTGCCTCCCACCTGCTGGGCAAGGCGCATCGTCAGATTGCCAAGCAGTTCCTTCAGTTGCGGTTCTTCTACCGTATTGACCTGATCGTTCAAACGCTGGAAAGCCCTATTGGCTAGTTCCTCCAGCTCCTTGTCCATCAGCTCGATTTCACTGGAGATGTAGTCGGATATCTCCTTTGCGACTTTCCGTGTCCCGAAAGGCACCACATGGGCGTTGATATAGGTGGTGCAATCTTGAATGTCAACCCATTTGGAGGCATCGTTGATAGCTGCGTCCACCTCATCAAGCAGATTTGCCATGGAGTGCTCCATGATTCTGGGTACCTGGCGCTTCATCCTTTCTGTGTATTTTTCAACGATGGCAAAGCCAGCCTGGCGGTCCTCTTGGAGTCTTGCCTGTTGTTCACGCAGCAAATCCACCGCCTCTGGATTTCGGGCAGCCAGGATGATGCCCTCCAGCTCCAGTTTGTACTGGTTGAAGAAGTTAGCGAGAAGCTCGTTGCATTTGCGGACAAAGCTTTCCTGACGTTCCTTGGAGAAGGCTATCTCCTTTACCTGTGACCAGAGAGCATCCGTATGGGGCAGAGTGCTGTGCCCTTCTGCGTCCGGCAGGGAGCTCTGGATGATGATGAGCTTCGTCACGGGGCGGTGCAAGGTATCCTCTGCATGGGACTTGATTTCCTTGATGCGGACGTCGTTTTCCAAGGTTGCGCCCTTGGGGGCCCTGTTGACCACGAGAAGAACGGGAATTTCGTTGCCGGCTGCGGAAAGCTCCGCTATGAGGGTCATGATGCCCTGATCTTCCTGTCCGAAGCCGACACGGTAGTTCACGGGGAAGACGACGACATCGCTTTCTGGCAGGAACTCGCGCAGCACCTCCTCGTGCTCGATGATGAGGGAGTTGTAGCCAGGTGTGTCGAAGATGGTCAGCCCTTTGTAGTCTGCCTTGGTGCCGGCTAGTTCCGCCTTCAACCTGAGCAGCTGTTCTGTTGGCTTCAGGGTCAGCACTTCAAATTCTGCCTGGGATATGTCTGCGATT
>JAFSTJ010000545.1 GCA_017450525.1 Victivallales bacterium
AAAATAAAGCATCCATCGCTGGAGCCAGCCGTCGATATTCTCCAATATTGACAAGATATATTTGTGTTGGCTTCCTGGTGCCATTTGTCTGTTCCGTCCTGGTATTCATTGCCCTTTTTCTATTGAGGGACGTATTGGACAACATTAGCGATTTTCTTGACAAGGGCATAGCTCCCACCAAGATTGCGCTGTATTATTTTGCGTTGCAGCCAGCTAATCTTGTGAATGTGATGCCAGTGGCTGTGTTGCTGGGCACTAGTTTCCTCACAATGACACTTGGGCGCAACAATGAGCTTACGGCGATGAGGGCATCTGGCCTGTCCCTGGCGGCATGTGCAAGGCCGATTTGGATTTGCTCGTTTATAGCCAGCATCCTGGTATTTGCTATCAATGAATCATGGGGCGCAAAATGCCAGCAGAAGGCGGCGGACATCTACTACAGCACTGCGAAGAAGAATAAAAAGACCGCTGGCCGTTTCAGTTTCAGGAATCCCCTGGACAGAAGGGACTGGAGTGTGGAGGCGATTGACGATGACGGCAATGCGATTTCCCCTGTGGTCAGGCAGTTTGGCGAAAATGGCCGCAGCCAGAGCATGATTGCCGCGCAGAAAGCCATCAGAGCGCAGCAGGGCTGGATTTTTGAAAAGGGCTTCATCCAGAATTATGCCGAGGATGGAATGACATTGGCTGGCAAGGAAGTCTATTTTGACCAGCAGTTGATGCCGTTCAATGAGAATCTTCGGGAACTCAGCGAGCTTGGCAGAAATAGCGAGATGATGAATATCGCTGACCTTTTCAAGGCATTGGGCAATCCATTCATGACATCGGAACGCAAGCAGCGTCTCATGAGGGTGCTTGTCTGGCATAGGCTTACGGTGCCCCTGGCATCCCTGGTGGCGGCTCTGCTGGCCTTTTCGCTGACAATTTCAACGGGTCGTAAAGGAGCTGTGAAGGGCTTTGCAATGGCAGTGGCGCTTCTGGTGCTTTTCTATATATCGGGGCAGATTGGAGTGAATCTTGCCCGCAACGGCTACCTGACGCCGTTTATAGGCGGCGCATTGCCGCAGTTATTGTTCCTTGGCGGAGCAGTTTATTCAATGTACAGACGGCAATGAGTTGCACATTCTTCCTTAACATAGGTAATACCCATACTCAGGTTGCGGAAAATGCAGGCAATGGCCTGCGATTGCTTTCTGTGTACGATACAAAAAGCTTGGATGCCACTATTCCGCAAATGGAGGAGAATATGGGCAGCAAGGGCTACGCTGTCTGCGTCGTGCCAGCGCTTAAGGCTCGATTGCAGGAAAGGTATGGTCAACGGCTTTATTTCCTGTCTTGTAGGGATTTTGCCATGCTGGACTTTTCGCTGGTGGATACATCGACTTTGGGGATGGACCGCATTGCAAATGCCGCTGCTGCATTTTCCCTGGTCAAAGGGCCTGTCATCGTGGTGGACTGCGGTACCTGCGTGAATACTGTTATAGTGGATGGGGCAGGCCGTTTTCTAGGTGGCGCCATATCCCCAGGCCGCAGCATAATGCGGCGTGCCCTCAACAGCTATACTGCGCAACTGCCTTTGCTGGAACTGCGTGACGAGATTCCCTCGCCTATAGGTCGAAATACTCGGGAAGCCATGGCCGCAGGCACGGATCTTGGCAGTGTGGGCGCATTGCATGAACTTCTTTCCCGTACAGTGTCGCAACTCCATGAAGATTATACCATATATGCCACTGGCGGCGATGCATCGTATTTCCTCAAGGCCCTGCCATACTTATTAAAGCCAGCGCCTCCTTTGCTGACGCTTCAGGGCGTCAAGTTGGCTGCAATGGCATCCATGTGAGCGCCGAAGCGGCGCTCACTCAGGTTGAACAACTAGCCTTGCGTCAGTGATGCGCCTTGTCAATTGCTCAACTTGAGTGGGCGCCGCTTCGGCGCCCACATGGACGTTGTCCCAGCTGTTTTCTGCTTGCTGAAGTGGCAAAACAGGAAAAATTGGCAAATTTTTACTATTTTTTACTTTGCAAGGTGGAAAATGTTATTGACGAATAATATATGCCACTGTATAGTACCCATGATTTTCACGGAACGAGTATTTCATTCCCTAGGTAAATTACACAAAAACTAGATAAGATACGAGGAGTTTTGCTGAAATGGCTGAAATTGAAGTTAATGAAGACGACAGAGTTTATTCCAAAAGACATCTATGGGCTCAGTTGGACAGGGAGAATATGATTGCATACGTTGGCATAACGGACTTCCTTGCCGAGCAGCTAGCGGAAATAGTCAGCATAGATTTGCCCATGCCAGGTGATGAGGTGGATGTGGATACTATGTTGATCCATCTGCATCTCCGCAACAGGATACATCATCTCAGGCTGCCTTTGACAGGGCGGGTGACTGAAGTGAACAAGGAAGTGCTGGACAATTGCAGCCTGGTTCATCTGGATCCCAACAAATACTGGCTCCTTGCCATGGAATATGACGACGAAGATGAACTGGATTTGTTGATGGATGCCGAGCAGTATTCCGAATACGTGGATTTGCTCTGATGTGCGAGGTCAAGGCGACATCGGCACTGCCCTGGCTGGGGGCGATAATGATCATTGCCGCGTTAATTGAGTGGCTGTCCCTGCATAATGACATGGTAAGGATGGTCTTCTATTGGCCGTACATTCCATGCTCTTTGGGCGTTGCCTTGTTTCTTTTGGCCTTGTGGCCTGTGGAAATGCCCTCTTGGAAGCAGAAGCTATTTGCTCCATCGGCATTGTTTTGCTTTCTCATGCCCTTCTTTTGCTGGCGGGAAAGGACGCTTACGGAAGGCCTGCATTCATACG
>JAFSTJ010000546.1 GCA_017450525.1 Victivallales bacterium
CTGAAGCACCTTCAGCAGTTGCTCCACGTCCGCCAGATGCAATCCAGTAGTCGGCTCGTCCAGCACATACAATGTGTGTCCCTGTGGTCGCCTGGACAGTTCCGTGGCAAGTTTGATGCGCTGTGCCTCGCCGCCAGACAGCGTGGTGGCAGACTGCCCTAGATGTATGTACCCAAGTCCAACGTCATGCAATGTCTTCAGCTTTGTCTTCAGGCGAGGTATCGCGTCAAAGAAGGCAAGTGCCTCCTCAACTGTCATATCCAGCACATCGGAGATATTGACGCCCTTGAAACGCACGTTCAATGTCTCAGCATTGTAGCGCCTGCCATTGCAGTGCTCGCAGGTGACATACACGTCAGGCAGGAACTGCATTTCAATCTTGCGTATGCCATCGCCTTTGCACTCCTCGCATCTGCCGCCCTTCACATTGAAACTGAAGCGTCCAGGCGCAAAGCCCCGCATCTTTGCGTCATTGGTCTCGGCAAAGACGCTGCGAATAATGTCAAAAATCCCTGTGTATGTGGCGGGATTGGAGCGTGGCGTCCTGCCGATTGGGCTCTGGTCGATGACAATCATCTTGTCTATATACTCAAGCCCCCTGATACTGTCATGCTTGCCTGGAGCCTCGTCCTTGATGCCCATCTTGCGGTTGATGGCACGCACCAGAATGGAATTCACCAAGGTGGACTTGCCAGAGCCAGACACGCCAGTCACGCAGCAGAATGTGCCCAGCGGTATATTCACGTCAATGTCTTTCAGGTTGTGCTCTTTTGCACCATGAATTATTATGCTCTTGCCAATGCCGTTAAGACGTATCTCTGGCACTGCAATTTTCCTTTTGCCAGAAAGGAACTGACCTGTCAGGGATTCCTTGCATTCGCAGACCTCGCTTGGTGTCCCCGCGCAAATCAGCCTGCCGCCATTGCTGCCCGCGCCTGGCCCCAGGTCCACAATGAAGTCAGCCGCCTTCATGGTATCCAAATCATGCTCCACCACGATGACCGTGTTGCCAAGGTCCCGCAGCCTGCGCAGCGTGTCCAGCAGCCTGTCATTGTCCCTTTGGTGCAATCCAATGCTGGGCTCGTCCAATATATACAGCACTCCCGTCAGCCCGCTTCCCACCTGGCTTGCCAGCCGTATTCGCTGTGATTCGCCGCCAGAGAGGGAGCCGCTTTCGCGGTTCAGCGTCAGGTAGTTCAAGCCCACGGAGCGCAAAAAGCCCAGACGCGCAAGTATCTCATGAATCAAATCCTTGGCAATCTTCTGCTTCTCGCCGCTCAATTGCAGGTTTGCCACAAAGTCGTATGCCTTGTCAATATCCAATGAGCAGAGCTGATGTATGCCCAGCCCGTTGATGGTCACAGCCAGATACTCTGGCTTGAGCCTGTTGCCATGGCATTCTGGGCAGGTCTCGTATGTCATTGCGGTCTCCAGCCGCTCCCTGACTTCATCGCTCTCAGTCTCCCGATGCCGCTTCAGCAAATTTGGGATGATGCCCTCAAATGGCTTGCGCCACTCGTTCAGCTTCCCACGCATCCAGAAATCAAAATTGACTATCTCATCCCCCGATCCATACAGCAATATCTGGCGTACATTTTCTGGCAGGTTCTTCCATGCAGTGGTCAGGCTGAAATTATATTGTGCGGCCAGGCAGCGCAAATAGTGGTTGTACAGCATTATTCCGCGATGAGTGCCACGCCGCCAAAGAGGAATAGCACCGTTCTTGATGGATTTATTAGGGTCAGGTATCACGGCCTCAGGCGTAAACACCAGCCGGACACCCAGGCCATCGCAAACAGGACAGGCACCATACGGCGTATTGAACGAAAAGTTGCGGGGCTGCAACTCCCCGACACTGAGCCCGCAGTGCAGGCATGCCAGATGCTCGCTGTACTGCTCCTCACGCCAGCCACCCTTGTTGTCCGTATCCTCCACCAGCAAGGTCATGACGCCGCTGCCCTTCTTCAATGCCAGCTCAATGGAATCGTTCAGCCGCGAACTCTCCATCTTGCCGCTGATAAGCCTGTCCACAACAGCCTCCAGTGTATGCTGCTTGGTCTTCGCCAGACTGAAATCCTCCTCCAACGACTTGATCTCACCATCCACCCTTATTCTGGAAAAACCATCGCGGCGCATCGCCTCGATTACATCCCGATGCTCGCCCTTCTTTCCTGACACATAAGGCGCAAGTATCATCATCTTTAGCCCCTCTGGCATGGCGGATACCAGCTCGCAAATGGTCTGGGGCGACTGACTGTGTATCTCCCTGCCGCACTTGGGACAATGCGGCACTCCAATGTGAGTATACAGCAGCCTCAGGTAGTCATAGATTTCCGTGGTGGTCGCCACAATAGAACGGGGCGAGGCCCCAGATGTGCGCTGCTCTATGGCAATGGCAGGAGACAGCCCCTCTATATGCTCCACCTGCGGCTTCTGCATCCTGTCCAAAAACTGCCTTGCGTATGCGGACAGGCTCTCCACATAGCGGCGCTGCCCTTCAGCATACGATGTATCAAATGCCAGGGACGATTTTCCTGAACCGCTCAGACCAGTTATAACCACCAGCGAATTGCGTGGTATCTCCAAGTCAATGCCACGCAGATTGTGCTGCCTGGCGCCAAATATCTTTATTGTAGATGACATAAGTACTATTCACAATGAATCAAAAGGGGCTATCCGCCAACAACTGCGCGGTTTAGAATTTGCTGTACCCCTCTACGATTTTCAAGGCGGATGGAAGACGCAGTTTATGCAATGCGCGAAGTTCCAACTGGCGTATTCGCTCACGGGACAAGCCAAGCTCACGACCTATTGTGGTCAAGGTCTGCTGCTCCTCACCATTTATTCCAAAATGCATACAGACTATCTTGCGTTCCCTCTCAGTCAGCACATCCAGCAGCTTTGCCACGGCCTCTTTCAGGTTCTCAAGGTCCGAACTGTCAGATGGCTTCGAGGCCTCCTGATCCGCTATGGTATCCTCTAGTACCTTGTCCTCGCTGATGATGGAATGCAAGGATATGGGCTGCTGCATCATCTCCTGGAGGGCACGCACTTTCGCGGGACTGATGCCTACCCTTTCCGCCAGCATCTCTGGAGTGGCCTCCTCACCTGTCTCGTTCAATATATGCCTCTCCTCCAGCCGTATCTGGGACACCAGCGCAACTGTATTTGCGGGCATCCTTATTATCCTGCTGTGGTTTGTGATATTGCGGGTGATAGCCTGACGTATCCAATAGCTTGCGTATGTGGAAAAACGATGTCCGAGCGTATAGTCAAAGCGCTCTATGGAATTCATAAGCCCAATATTCCCCTCCTGCACCAAATCCTGGAGCGGAATGCCACAATTCATATAGCGCCCTGCTATGCTTATGACCAGCCGCAGGTTATGCTCCACCAGCTTGTTGGACACACGGGTCATTATCTCACGGCATGTGATTATGGTCTCCTCGCTGGCACGCCAATCCTTCGGAGTCATGACCTGCTCGCGCCACTGCTCATCTTCCAGCAGGATGCAGGCCTTCTTGAACAAGTAGTGCCTGGGCTTCAGTGGCTCCAGCATATTCCAGAACTCATTTGGCTTCAGCACTTCGTTGTACCGCCAGGAAGGTACAGCACCAGGAATTATGTTCAGAAGATTGGACGACACATGCACCATCATCTGGCGCACGTTGTTCTCATCGTCGCTGTCAGTATCCTCCAATACAAAGTAGTTGGTTATCCGACCGTAGCTTTCATCAATACGGATGCCCTTCATTATCTCAATGAATATGGACGGGTACCTGCGCAACAAGCCAAACAGCTTCTGCTTCGCGTCCCCATACTCCTTTGTCAAGGCACTTTCCTCTTC
>JAFSTJ010000547.1 GCA_017450525.1 Victivallales bacterium
GCAAGAGCAATCAGAAAAACGGTGTATATTACAGCGTAATTGAAAAACAATGGAGGCAATATGGAATCTCTGCTGAAAGAAACAGTACAAGTCGCAAAAAGAACACCCTTTGACCAGGGTGCGCCATTCATCAACGGGCCATACACATTCGGCCTTACGCCAGGCAAGCTGTGCCTTCATTATTTTCCCACTAGAGGCGAAGGCCCCATCACATTTTCCGTTGAAGGCACACTCCCCAAAGGCATATCACTTGACAAGGCAACTGGCTGCCTCACAGGCAAGACCGACGAGGAAGGCGACTATGCAGTGAAAATCATCGCAAGCAACCGCCATGGCTCCTACGAAAAGCCATTCACACTGCGGGTACATCCTGGCATGACAGGCCTGGCGCCTTTGCTGGGATGGACATCATGGAACGCAATGGACCGCTGGCTCAACCAGGAGAAGGTGCTCCGCCAGGCCCATTTCATCAAATCACTTGGACTGGCTGCAAGAGGCTATGCATACGTGAACATTGATTCTGGCTGGCAAGGTGGCAAACGCCGCCTGGACACGCTGGCACTTATCCCCAACGAACGCTTTACAGACATGGGCGCCATGGTCCGCGAAATACATTCGCTTGGTCTGAAGGCAGGCATCTACTCAACGCCAATGGTAATCGCATGGGGCTCCAATCCAGAAGAGCTATTCCGCGGCAGTACGGATTATCCAATAGACCTCTCGCTTTGGATGCAGACCGATGATCGCGGATACATGAAAGGCATCGGCAAGAACGGCAACTTCGGCGGCATCGGCAAAAATGGAAGGGAAAAAGAGGATGCCAGGCAGTGGGCAGAATGGGGCTTTGACTACCTCAAATACGACTGGCCCGAATGCGATCTGGTGCATGTCAACCGAATGAAGGAGGCTCTACTGGCAACCGACAGGGACTTCATCTTCTCGCTAACGACGCACTGCCCGCCAGCACACGCCGATGAATACAAGAAGGCGGCAAACATGTTCAGGGACAACAATGACAACCTGACCTGCTGGGAATCAATCGACGCAACTTTGCGCACATCCGACGCCTGGCTTCCGCATACCGAGCCAGGCAGTTGGTATGATCTGGACATGCTTGCCATCGGCCCAGTCCATCCATACGCCTTCAAGTCGGAAATCACACGCGATGAGAAGATATTCTGCTTCTCCGCCTGGTGCCTGCTCTCGAGCCCGATACAGCTTAGCTGCAATTTTGATGAAATAGACGACTTCACCATAGACCTGTTCTCCAACGAGGAACTGCTTGCAATAAACCAATCAGTAGAAGGACGGACCGTGATGATAAGAAATGAAATCGCCTGGAGCGATGCGGGCGATGTCCAAAGAGAGATTCGCGTTTACCGCAAGCCACTACCCGACGGCAAGGCCGCATACGGCTTCCTCAACCTGTCCAATACGCCACATGCATACGACTTTGACTTCCAGTGCGAAATGGAAATAAGAGATCCCTGGGCAGGCCGAGACCTTGGCAAAACCTCGCAAATGAAGATGCTTCTCCCGCGCCACGGCGCAAGGGTGATAATCGCCAAGTAGCTTTTTTATCCACAGATTTACACAGATTGCGCTCTTGGATATATTCATTTCAATAAAGTGCTAAAAGAGTACAGATTCTACTTTTATCTTGCACTCGAAAGCGAGCTTTCGAGTGCAAGATAAAATGATGAATCTATGTCCATTCAGGACATTTTATTGAAATGAAACTAATCTGTGATAATCTGTGTAAATCTGTGGATAAATAGTTTTGAAATTATTATTTGAAAGTTGGCAGCAGGATTGAGTTAAGCTGCCTGTACATGCCAAAGGCTTCCTCGTATGCTGGCTTGCCTGGCATGATGGTGCGTGCCGTACGTCTCATTGCACTGCAATCACCGCCTCTTGCCAGCATGGCAGCGCCCAGGCTAGTTACCTCGGGGCATTCAGGCACAGAAACAGGAATCTGAAGCACATCCGCCTTGATCTGAAGCCATATCTTGCTTGAGGCGGCGCCACCCAGTGATGACATAGCATCGGCAGTGCAGCCAATGTCCCTCAACGCCTCCACATTGTCACGCAACAGGAACGCGATGGATTCCATGATGGCCCTGGCCCAATGAGCCTTTGTGTGCGCCAGTGTAATGCCCCAGGCAGCCCCTCTGGCATTGGGATTCGTGACAGGCGACACCGCACCTGCGCAATGAGGGAGGATAATAAGCCCTTCGGCCCCTGGCGGGACTGTGGCAGCCATTTCGCCCAGTTCATCGTATGTCAGCCCGCCAGAAAAATGGTCTCTGAAATGCCGCAGCAACATGCCAGCGGTAGGTGCCCATGGCAACAGCGCGAACTTGTCATCGGAAGCGCCACAATATGTGGAGACACGCATCTTCTCGTCATAGACCAATCCATTGGATGTGGCGCACACGGCCAGCGAGCATCCTGTGGTTTCGGTGATTGAGCCGCCAGCACCGTAGTTGCCGCATACATGGTCGATTGGTGCAGCCACCAGGCGCACTCCATTGAATTCAGCAACTGTTTCACCTGGAGAAGCCAGGCGTGGCAGCATATCCTCTGTGATTCCAAGATAATCCAGGATTTCCGCATCATATTTGCCTGTGCGCATATCGTAGTAGATGCTGGAGGGCATCAGCCCGCGGCAAGTGGCAAATACACCAGACAGGCGCCAGCCGATATAGTCCTCCACCATAAGATATTTTTTCGTTTTGGCAAAGCGTTCAGGCTGGTGCTTTTTTAGCCACATTATCTTTGGCGCGGGAAAGCAAGGCAGCACCTCTGTCTGCCCCGAAAGGCGGAACAGCCGTTCCAGCCCGAAATGGGCGGTCATCTCCTGCGCCTCGTCCTTCGCCCGATTGTCCAGCCACACAATAGCCTTGCCTGTAGGCGCACCCTGCGCGTCCAGTGTAATCAGAGTCTCCGCCTGGCCAGTTATGGCCACAGCATCATACTTTTCCTTCGGCAATGCGGAAAGGGCCTTCTGCACTGCAATCCAGTATTCCTCTGGCGTCAGTTCAACAATATCAGGTTCTGGGGTCTCAAGAGTGTATTCCGCGTGGGCGCAACCAAGCATTGCGCCGTCCTCGTCAAACATACATGCCTTAACAGCCGTGGTTCCAATGTCAATGCCAATTGTCTTCATGATTGCTTGTTATCCCTGGTTATTATTACTTCAGCCGAGGCAGCATTGGGCAATGCCCCAGGCTTTACTACGGAAACGGTAACGCTCTGGACGCGCCCATCCTCCAGCACGATATCCGCCACATGCTGCGCCAATGTTTCCACCAGCATGAATTCGGAATGCTCCGCCATTGTGGTTATACGCCTTGCAAGCTGATCATAGTCCAGTGTATTGCGGAGGTCATCCGTCGCAGCGGCGTTCCATGTGTCAATGGCAATGGATACTGTTATGAAAAGCTCCTGCGCCTTAATACGCTCATCGGAATTGCAGCCTATGACGGCATTCACCCGTAAATTGTTGATCTTTATGATGTCCATCATGGTAAAAACTCCTGTGAACTGTGGACTGTGGACTGTTGTTTATTGCTTGGCAGCAACGAAAAACGGCAGATAGAGCGGAGATTACTAAACGCGGGCGAGAACGCCCAAGCACAGAACTGTCCACTGTCCACTGTCCACTGTCCACAGTCCACTAACTATTGTTCCGTGCCTTTGCGTTTGCGTGGCTCGACATTGTCGGAAAGGGAATATTTCGGTGCCTTTGCATAGAACGGCAGTCGTGCCGCAAGTTCTGAAGCCAAGTCAACGGGAGTATAGAACCAGCGTTTGTAAAGCCAGGTGTACTGTTCTGGTGCCTTTCGTATCATACACTCGTTTGCAGCAATTATACGCTGCGTGATCTGCTGCACGGTCTCATCCGCTCCAGGCTTGCCAATATTTTCTATCGCAATTCTGAATTTGCCATTTTCACAACGGATACTGGAGCCGCTCGCAAGCGTTACATTGCACCGTGAGGCGGCAATGGCTGGAAGTGGACTTGTGGGCACTGGCAGCCCAAAGAAATCCACAAACAAGCCGCCATGCTTGGGACTGAGGTTCTGGTCTATGAGAATTCCTACGTTGACACCTTTCCGCAGTGCGGAAAAAACTCCGCGTACGGCGCCTTCACGCGGTATTATGTCAAGGCCATTTATGGTACGAGAACGTGCAAGTATCTCGTTAAGTTTATGATACGGGAACAACGCCGCCACTGCTGCGGAGCCGCCAGGCAGTTGCCGTGGCACGGTCTGGGCAAACAGCTCCCAACTCCCCAAATGAGGCAGGCACACCAGGCAAGGATAGGTCACCTCATTGGAAATGGCAATTTCCTCAATGAAGTCGTTTATGCGTTCAGGGTGCTTCAGCAGCCTTATGAAGTCAATCCAGTTCCAAGTGCAATGAAACACATTCTTCCTTGCCAGCGCATTGCGTTCCTTTTCGCCAAGTTCGGGGAACGCCACTGCAATGTTGGCACGCAAAAGCTTCATCCCCCCCCAATTGAAGGCACGAAACAAAAACGCACCAAAACTGGCGAGGCGCCGCGATGTCGTATTGGACACGCCACCTACAGCCCAGAGCAGAATAGGGAACAGAAACGACAGCACCCTGTCCAGCAATCGATGGCTTGTTTTCTCGTCAGAGGCCATAGTTTATCCAATGTACAGCTCGGAGCCAGGCTTGATTTCAGGAATCATGGCAATGTTTGCCTTGACATCGTCCGCATCGCCAAATATGGCAGGTGACAATTCAATCACGGCATCTGGACTGCCATCCGCCTTGAGTGGCACATTCACGCCTGCCTGGCGCAGCATGCGCACTGCCTTGTCAAGCATATATCTGCGGCTTGAAGCAGGTGAATCATCGCCCTCCGCATTTTTGACTGGCGCAAATTCGTCCTGCCTATTGCCTTCAAGGATAAGAGGATTGCTTGCCAGCGGCAGTGCATCAAACAGGAAAAACTCCAACTTTATTGCATTTGGCTTGTCTGGTGAAACCAGCTCGCCATTCTCATTCAAGTGCTTGACTTTCTTGGAGGCCTTGTGGGGCTGGAGTTCAAGCTTGGTTGCAGTCAACCGTTCAATGAAGGACCTGGATATCGTGTGGATAGCGGGGCTGCCCGCCCTAAACGCAAGAAGACCTGCCTCGTCCTCCTTGTAGAGTAGCTCGTCCGGCATGTCGCTGTATTCTATGATGGTCAGCTTGCCGTCCAGTAGGCAGAAATGCCCTAGCTTCTCCTTTGCGTCACGCTTGATCAGCGCCTTGCTGCTCATGTCCGAGCCAAGAAGGCTGTGCAAGCCGAGGAATAGCGTGTCAAACTGTTTGATCAAGGGATTGTCAACCTGCCAGTATGAAATAGTGCTTATGCCCTTCGCTGCCATGTCATCCAATGCGCCCGAGCTACGCAGCGCCTCAAAGCTGCCGCCATGGCCATTGGGGCTCAATGCCAGTGAATCTGGTGCCTCAAGCAATGCCTTGCCCCTTGCAAGGTCGAACGCAGGCAGCATGCCCTGAGAGAAGAACATAATCTGCTCCGCCTTCAGTCCGAAATATGAGTTCTCCTTGAAGAAAGCCCTGGTGGCGCTATCATTGATGTTGCTGGTCATTATGTACCATGGAATGCAAGTGCCGTATTTCTTCTGGGTGCGCAATATGCCTTCCGCAAACACCTGGAACAATGACTTGTGCTTGAGCTGTGTGACTGGATAGGTTCCCTTAGGTCCGTCATAGCCCAGCCTGGTGCCCTGCCCTCCTGCCACGGTGAACGCCGCCACCTGACCAGCAGCCAGCATTGCCTCTCCCTTTTCACGTGCCTGAGCATACAATGTCTTGTCATCCTGGCTGACTGGCACTGCTGGCTTGTACGGAGCAGGCACCAAACGCGACAGGCTCTCCTTGGATATGCCGCCTTCCGCAGTATGGAGCCACTCCAGAACTCTTGGCCAGTCAATGGCCTTTATCTGCCCAGCAAGATGCGTTCTCTGAGCATCATCCAAGCTGTCCCAATACCTGAGCAGATGACTTTGCCCAACCTGTTCCAGCATTTTGTATAACTCATTTTTCAAATCATCCATCATTATCTGCTACTCCTTTTTGCTTACTCAATTATATTATGGCAAATTTTTACGTAACATAACACAAAAGACGGAAAATTAAAACATGAACAACGATTTCCAGTCATTTTTAGTAATGGGTCAGCCATTGATATTGAGTAGGATTTATCGAAGATGCTTTGCAACATAGGCTGTCGATTTAAGTTAGGGCAGTCAAGCCACAGTTGTGGAAGGCCAGCTGGTACAGTATGTTTTTGTACCTGACTGGCCATTTTTTTGTCATTTTTCTGAAAATATTTTTATTTTTTGCATTAC
>JAFSTJ010000548.1 GCA_017450525.1 Victivallales bacterium
TATTGCAGTTCTTTGCGTTATAAGTTGGATATTCAGGCGTGTCAAAAAAGATAGCCAGGACTTCTTCCTGGCGGGGCGCAACCTGGGCGTAATTCCAATTGGCCTGTCTGTCATGGTGACCACATTCAGTGCCGTGAATTATCTGGCAATGCCAGGTGAGATTGCCAGCCAGGGTCTTTATATGCTGGCATCCCTGCCTGCATTCTTCCTGGCGGCATGGCCAGTGGCGAAGTACTGGATGCCACGCTTTCTGGAGATGCGACCTGTCAGTGTTTACGCCTTTTTGGAAGAGCGTTTTGACGGAAAGGTGCGCCTGTTGTGCGCGGTGCTGTTCCTTGTGTGGCGCCTGTTCTGGATGGCAGTCGCCCTGTACGCATCCTGCAAGATAATGCATCTTCTCACGGGAATGGACTTGTTGTGGCTTCTGCTGCTGTGCAGCATAGTCGCCACCGCCTATTCCTCCATAGGGGGCATGAAAGCGGTGGTGTGGACGGATGTACTGCAATTCTGCGTGCTGTTCGGCAGCATCATAGTTGGCATTGCATTGTCCTGCCACGGCGGCGATTTCTGGCAGATACTGCTTGAAAACGGCAAACTGCGTCCATTTTCGCCTGTGGATTGGCAATATCTTTCCTTCAATCCCCAAATCAGAATCACGCTGTGGAGCGCATTGCTAGGCTCATTTGTCACATTCCTGACGCGTTTCGGTGGCGACCAGATGGTAATGCAGCGCTATCTTTCCGCAAAGTCCCTGTCTGCAGCGCAAAAGGGTCTTTGGCTAAATGCCGTGGCGGCAACTTTCTCAATTGGCTTGTTGGCATTGTTCGGCCTGGCACTGGCCGTGTTCGCTCATCGAAATGGACTACCCGCTGGCACGCCACCAGTTAAAATCATGGGCATGCTTCTCAAGAGTTTTCCAGCTGGCGGTGCTGGACTTCTTGCGGCTGGACTTCTTGCCGCCACCATGTCCAGCATCGATTCAGGTCTCAACAGTTGCGTCGCCACCATAACAGTGGACTTCCTCGAACGCGGCAAACTAAAACGCATTTCGCCAGCAATAATGACATTGCTACTGGCGATTCCCGTCACCCTCTGCGCGGCTTTTGTCCTGCCCGCGCTGAATGCAAAACAATCCATGTTCGTATTGCTGAACAAAACTGTCAATGTAATGGGAACGCCTCTGCTGGTCGTAATGATATGCGCCATATTCATGAAGCGCATCAGCGCAAGTGCGGTGTTCTACGGCACAATACTTGGAACGATACTAACGCTATTTGCAGGATTCTTCCTAAAGTCACTCTCCCTGCATTACTACGCCCTGCTCTCCCTGCTGTGCTGCTTCGTGTGCATTATCATATTCAAATTTATCCACAGATTCACACAGATTGACACAGATTCAATAAAATAAACGCTAATCTGCGATAATCTGTGTAAATCTGTGGATCATTTATTAGTGGCGAGCAATTCACCATACCACGCCAGGAAGGAGTTGGCCTGCCGTTCCAGTGAGAAACTGGCGCCGCGTTTGCCTGACAGTTCCTCCATCTGATGACGTTCTTCTGGAGGCAGTTCAAGGTAGCGTAGCACTTGAGAAGCATGTTCCTCTGGCGAAAATGCCAAGAACCCAGTCTCGCCAGGAACAATCTGCTCCAGCAGTCCACCCACGCCGCTTGCAACAGCAGGCGTACCGCAGGCCATTGCCTCGGTGACAGTCTTACCAAAAGCCTCTGCCTTGGCTGTATGCAGAAACACATCTGCCGCGCGGTAGCAATCCGCCATTTTTGAGGGCGAAGATATGTAGGCAAGATTGTGCATATTGGGCACTTTTACTCCTGGTTCAGAGCCGACGCACAGGAAATGCACATCTGGACGCTGATGTGAGATTTTCTCCACGGCCAGGCGCAGAGTGTCCTGATCCTTGAACACCGTCTTCGCCGCAGCGCTGGCAAACATCACGATTGGCACATCAACTGGCAAATCCAAGCGTTGCCGTGCCAATGTCTTGTCACCTGGAGTGAAAACGGTCGTGTCAATGCCGTTTGGGATTACCTTGTACTCGGCGGCCTTTAGCATAGAGGCCTTTGCGCAGTCAATGAGCCACTGTGATGGTGCACACACATATAGCCGCGATGCTGCATACACATCTGCCTTGTTGCGCCAGTTCTGTGCAGTGCCGTCCTTGCACAATGCGGGATACACATCAAGGCGAGGACAATTTCCACAGCCAGTGCGCCACTTTTCGCATTCCATAAAATAAGCGCAATGCCCTGTCAGCGCCCAGGTGTCCCGCAGATTCAGTATGGTGGGAAACTTTGCCGACAACTGTGGCAGCATGCCAATGTCAAAATACCAGCCGTGCATATTATGTATGTGCACAATGTCTGGCGTGAATGGAAGCGCCTCCAGCAACTTATGGCAACCTGGAAAGTCCGTTTCCTCAAGGCCATCACGATATTGCTGGCAACGCAGAGGGCTTGACATTCTTGCCAATATCCGCGCCATCTTACGACAGCCAGGAAATGAGCGCTTGTCCAATTTACGGGCAATGCCAGAGGCATAGAACGCCACATTCCGCAATAGGCCACCTGAAGGCAGGCGCGGTATCTCCACGATGTCCGCATCATCACGGTATTTGGTGCCGACTGCAAGGACAGACTGATGCCCCAGTTGCCTGTACATCTCAAACAACTTGTATGCGCTACCCTCCGCGCCCCCGCCAAAGTCGGCGGTATTTATCTGCAGTATCTTCATTTTTTATCCACAGATTCATACTGATTATCACAGATTGAATATGAAGCAAGGCATTTATAATCCATCAGATTCCACCAATAAGCGTAACACAAGTTTTGTAAGAATCTAATATGATTATAACACTTTTCCATACACTTTTCCATGCATTTTCGGGGCAAAATCATACACTTTTCCATGCATTTTTCCACAAAAGCCATGTTTCCCTATGATAGATTCCAATCAACACTGCCATGCATTCACCTTTCTTCATGGGAAACTTGTCCTTTACTAAAAGTAATAACCAATCACATTTCTACTGAGCATTCTTACGCATCCAATATGTCATTGATGCGTCGCGAGACATTATGTATTCTGTTTCAAGTACTTCCTGCAAAGCCTTGTGGCACTGAACGCTGAGAGTGACTACCTGCCTGTTGATGAGATAACTTGTGGCGATCACGGCTGGCTTCTCATTTCGGAGGCGTTCAGCCAACGCATCCAGATCATTCCAGGCTCCAGGCGTAAGCGAGCGTTCATCCGTGCCACCAAGAAAATGGGAAACCTCCGCTGGCACAAAAAGCAATTGCCCAACAAGGTTCCGTTTCTTTATGCGTTCAGCCAGCCTCTTGCATTCACCACGCTCACCGTATATGTAGCCAGTGGAATACTTTGACATGTTCTGCCTGTATGTGAAGCACAAGTTGAACACAACTGCGGACAGCAACAGCGAGAATTGCCATCCAGTCTTATTACGTAAAAACATGCATGGCACAGCGATTGCAAGCACATACGCTAGGACAAACAACACCAGTTGCCGTAGAATATGGGGAGCGGGCACTGGTGCGCGGAGGGTGGAGCGCAGAAGAAGCAATGGGTCGCCATACAAGAATGCCATGCAAGCCATCACACATACTGTCGCAGCCGTCATGGGGATAATGTTCTCCTTTGGATTGTGCCACTTTTCCAACATGGAGGCAACGCACAATGCCACAAACGGGAATGCAGGGCACTGGTATTTTGGAAAGCCGAAAAGCGAACCACCAATCACGGTGTAGCCCAACAGGATTGCCGCGCCGCACAACCAGGCGCTGTCCATATCGTCAATGTGCCGCGTTGCAATCCATTGGCGAACGCGCGTCCAGCCATTGTACAAGAACAAGATGCACAGCATGGGATTCATTCCCCAGAGGCAAAGATATACAATGCTTTGGGCAATGCGGGACAGGCCGCTTGCCCTGCTGCCAGTGCTTGTCTCCATGAATGAAGTCAGCAAATACGCAAATGGCCCGTTGAAGTTCACACCAGTGGCGTGACAATACAGCCACCAGCTCAGTAAAAACAGGAGGAATCCAGCCGCGTATGACAGCAATAGACGCCAGTTGCGGTAAAGAAGCAGCATTACTGCGCAAATTATGAACGGCGTGGTCAGACGGCACCATAGCGAGAAGCAAAGTGCGATTGCAGGCAAGACTGCCCTGCCCCAAGTCTGCTTGTGCAAAAAACAAATGCTGGCCTGCCACAGCAGGATGCAGGCTGGTACCAGCAACGTCTCGTCAATGTCGAGCAGCACTGCGGCCTGGCAGACGGCTGGCATGCAGCACAGTATTAGCCCCGCGGAAATCCGTCTACTGCGCCAGACGACAAATGCAATTGTCAATGCCCAGCACAGAATGCCAACAATACGCATTGCCATATATGAATCTTCGCCGAAGATGCGGCAAATACCCCACAGTGCAAGTGGATAGCCATGAGGCGAAAACGTAATGAGTTGTTCTGGCTGTGAATAGCCATTGTGGAACATAAGATACGCTACCTTGAAGTAGTGGCTGATTTCATCCTGCCCCATCAAGGTGCCAATCCGCCCAAACGCAA
>JAFSTJ010000549.1 GCA_017450525.1 Victivallales bacterium
CCCTGGTCAATCAGCGCCAGCGACACACGGTGCCCGTAGTAGGTGGCGTCCAGAATCGCAGCCAGCGCCTCCAGGCTGTTGGCCGTGCCCTGGTGCATAAGGTATGAGTTGCCTTCCTCGTCCCAGCCCCGAACGGCCACCACATAGTACTTCAGCCCCGCCAGGTCGGACTTCTGCTGGTCTATGCCAGCCACCACGATTGACAGCCGCTCGCCCAGGTCATCAGGGTAGTCCCGCCGCTTCTCCTTGATGGCATCCTCTATGCTGATGCTCACATCGCCTTCGCGGACGTGCTTGTACGGTGTGCCCAGAACCGAGTTGCAGAGGAACTTCTTGCCGTCAGGATCTATGGCGTCCTCCTGCGCCTGCGCGATTTCCCGCCAGGTCCAAATCCACGGGTTCCCCAATGCCCCGCACTGGAATGAACGATGCCGCTTATTGCCCTTGTCCTGGTGCTCATACGCGCCCTGCTCGTTCATCTCAAAGGCATCGGCGTAGCAGTGGCTGTACTTGCAGACAGGGCATATCCACCTTATGCTGTCCTCGATTATGTTTCCGTTCTGGTCCTTTTCCCATTGCAGGCCCGCGAAACTGCCGTCAGCCTGGGGAAACGCCAGTTGCTTCACTGGGGACAGCCTCCCGCAGTGCAGGCACCGCATGTGCCATTCGCCACGGCTGCCGCTGCTCCAGTTCTTGTAGATGGGGCCGCTGTAGTTGGAGGGCGAGGAACAGGGGATTAGAAGATGCTCCTTGAAGGTCTTCATTCTCAATCGGACCGCCTTCAGCTGGTTCACGTTCTCGCTTTCGGCCTGCGCCTTCTGCAGCTTCACAAAGTCGCATTCGTCCAGAACCGCCCAGTTCGCCGTCATCGATATGACCTGCGCACCGCCGCCCAGAAAGTAGATTACGCTGCCAAGACTGGGCATGTGGTAGCTGGTCTTGCGCTTGCCGCTCCGCAACGCCAGATCACGCCGCGCATCCTTCAATGTGCACAGCAGTGGCTTCACCGTGTCCTCGTTGGTCTTGGCGCCCAGTTCCAGCGAAGGGTACACAATCAGGCCAGAAAGACCGCCGTATGCTACCCTGTACAGCATGTCCATCTTCCAGATGGTGGACTTGCCAAGCCTCTGCCCCCACATCAGCGTCAGTTCCTGGACGCCTGGCGTCTCCGCAGTCTCCAGTGGCTCTATCTGGTAGGGGTACGGCTTGAAGAGGCCATTGCTGGAAGACGTGATGTCGTAACTCATGTCCACATTTTCCCTGCACCACTCCACTATCGGCTTGCGCTCCTTCGGCGTCAATAGCCTCAGCAGTTGATGCTGCGCCATCTGGACTATCTTTTCGTCAGTGTCACTCAGTATCTGTTCCAGGCTCATAGTTTTCCTCGTCCTCCGTTGCATACACAACCGCATCGGTGTCCACCGTGGCTATCGCCTCGGCAAAGTCCTTCAGCGCCTTCGCCGCCTCCGCATCGCCAGCCAGCGTATGCCTCAATGCCGCAATGCCGTTGCCCAGTTGCCCCAGAATCGCCTGCGCAATCTCCTGGCCGTAACGCAGCCGCCATTGCAGGTTCTTCTGCTTCTCGTTCTCCACCTTCCAGAACTGCAATGAACGCTCCAGGTCCACGCTGTCACCCTTCGGATTCTTCCGAGCCCGCAGACTGCTGATGTATTTCCCGATGTTCGCCTTCAGCGGATATTTTCCATCCTCGTTCACAATCAGGTTCCCCGCCTTCTTCGCCTGCGTGATGGCCGCCTGGGTGCAGCAAAGCCATTCCGCCAGTTCCGCGCCGCTGACAACCCTGTCACCCTTTTCGCGCCCGCCGCCAGTCTTTTCCTCTACCGCCGTTTCCTCGATCTCAAATCCCAGTTCGCTTTTCATCCGCCCAACCTCCAATTGCAACCATACCTAAAATTCAATACTATCTATTATAGAAACACCGCTTAATTAACTCCATTCCCAAAATCCCTCCCATAGAAACAGATCGGGCGCCGCGCACACTTCAAAAAATA
>JAFSTJ010000550.1 GCA_017450525.1 Victivallales bacterium
CAATGCGTAATGAGTTACGGAAATCTATCACGGGAGGTAATTGCAAAACAGGTTGTAGCAAGGGCGTCTCGCCCTTGTTTTCCACCTTGGGCAAGGCCGTGGACGGCCTTGCTACAACCTGTTTTGAAATTGCCTCACGGGAAAGCAAAAAAGGGACGGAAGGGACTAAGGGACTTAAGGGACTAATGCTCTTCACTTAGTCCCTTTGTCCCTCCCCACTAAATGACGACGTTTTTCGCCCCGCAGAAACTGGCGATGCGCGGTGCTGCGACGCTTGGCGTGCTTCTCACCACGAAGGCAATAGAGAAAATGTCATCCACGCGTCCAAGCTGGTGGGAGACAAGCGACGGCGAGGAAGTGGGCTTGTTTTGAAAGACAACCTAAAACTCATGCGGTGACGGGACCGTCGCCGCAGAACTTCCTCCGTCCGCATTTGACACAGCACGCACCGCGCCAGACGGAGTCGAACTGCTCGCAAAGCGGCTCAACAATTGACGGCTCGTCGGTGAGCAGCCCGTTCTCAAAGTTGCGGCGACTGTCGCTCTTCGCCCCTAGCCCAGCCCCCGTGAGATTGGCGCTGCCGAAATATGCCTTTGTTCCATCGGCGATGATGCACTTGAAATGGACGCGTGGGCAAAGGATTCGCTCCATCTGCTTCCAAAGGCGCGGGTAGCGGTCGAAGTCCTGGCGGAAGTTGGGTCCAGGTTCCTTGGCGTGAATTAGGCGTATGTCAACGCCCTCCGCCAAAAGACGGTCAAGCATTCCCAGAAAAGGCATCATCTCCCCTCCAGAAGGGTTCGCCACATACATGTCCTTGATATCCGCCGTGGCAATCCAGAGCCGTTTCCGCGCATGGGGCACAAGTCCGCAGATGACCTTGTCATATATTTCACTGTTTGCTATGAATTGGTTCATGGAAATTCCCCTTGTGGTGATGTTTTATTATTTCGGCATTGTGACAAGCAGCGCATTTTTTACACAGGCGTCGCATTCGTCCCCTTGTGGTAGTGCTTATATCCTGCACAGAACCGCATATCTCGCAGGTATTCCAGCAACGCATGCTCAATGTGCTGATTGCATCATCCATCATTACAAACAATTTCTTTATTCCCTCATCATCTGGATTGACTTCGCTGAAATCAGGAAATTGTCTCAAGTGCCAATATACCCTGATTTCCCCAAACTTCTCTTTGACCTGCGAGGCAACAAAGCAGATGTGATGTTTGGATGCAAGTCCATTCATCCGCCTGGTTTCCTTGCTGAATTCAAGCAAGGGTTCAAACCATCCGTCACCGCATTCAAATCCAAAGCACATCAGAGTTTCTTCTAAATCCAATATTCTCTCTCGGTAGAATACTGGAGAACTCTCATATAGAATATCCTCTAGTTCATTGCGCATAGTTTGTTCTCCTGGTAGGTGAAATGATGTGATTTACCGAATGGCGAACCAAATACATTTGTTCTTTAGCAAGCATCATGCCAGATTTGTTCGTGCTGGGACATGCCGTATATAAGCAAACTTGCTGGTCATAAATTGAGTAGCACTGCTCAAGAGTTGCATTGCCTTATTCCCACAACGCTATGTTCCTCATGTGATATGCAATAGGCGCCCGAAGGGCATTAGCCGCGAAGCGGCGTAGGAACCTAGCCACGCAAGGAACAGAGACAAGTTTTTTATGCCTCAAATGAAGATTTTTCTTCATTAAGATGTACAGTATGGCTCCATAAAGGCAAGTCTTTGATAGCACTTGATTTCCAGTCCAAAAATAAAAAAGGAACAACATCATGGAACGTCTTACAAAGATCGGAAATGTGAAGGCATTCTCCTCTAGCGAGATAAAAAAGTCACGAATAGGTATCGGCTTTGAAAAACTGGACCGTGCTGTGTTCGATCCAGAAAAGGCATACGACAAAGTGGCGGCCACAGGCGCGAAATGGGTCCGCATCCAGTCTGGCTGGGCAAGGACCGAAAAGGCGAAAGGCATCTACTCATTCGAATGGCTGGATTCAATCGTGGACAATCTTGTCAGGCGCGGTATGACACCTTGGCTGTGTCTTTGCTATGGAAACCCTCTCTACAATGCGGAGGCGGCAAAGATTTTCGGTGCGGTGGGATGTCCCCCAATCTTCTCCAAAGAGGAACGGGATGCCTGGTGCGCTTATGTGACGGCAACCGTGCGACGCTACAAGGGAAAGATTCAATGGTATGAGGTCTGGAATGAACCCGATGGCATCTGGTGCTGGAAACATGGTCCCAGCGGAACCGAGTACGGCGAACTAGTCAAGATGACCGCCGCCGCCATCAAAGAAGGCGATCCTGACGCAAAGGTGATTGGTGGCTCGGAATGCAGTTTCAACATGGAATGGCTTGCAGCCGTCCTTGCCACAGGCGCAGGAGCAGTCATGGACGGCTACACCTACCACAATTACGCGGAGAATGAATCTCATCTGCCTGGTTTGGTCAAGGGGAAAACAGCCTTGCTTCACAGCGTCAACCCTAACATCAAAATCATTCAGGGCGAGACTGGCTGCCAGTCTAGAAGCGATGGTTATGGCGCCCTTAACGGAGGCGCATGGACTCCATTGAAACAGGCAAAATACCTGGTGAGGCACACCATCAATGATTTCATCAGCGATGTAATGTTCAGCTCATACTTCTCTTGCATGGACATGGTAGAGGCCTTGAACGGGACTGCTGGAGAACTTTCCACTTACAAGGATTTCGGCTACTTCGGAATACTGTCCGCAGAGTTTGATGAAAACGGTGTTGCCACAGGAACCTATACACCCAAGCCCTCTTATCGTTCCATGCAGACGCTTGCCTCAATCTTCAAAGAGGATTTCACGGTGGAGCCTATCCCGTTTCAATTCACCAACAAATATTCGCGGCGAATGTACCGAAACGAAGAAAGCGGAGAGAACTTCTCTTACGCCACATTCACCAAACCCAATGGCTCCGCTGCAATCGCATATTGGAAACCTACTGAAATATTGACCACATCCTACGAGGGA
>JAFSTJ010000551.1 GCA_017450525.1 Victivallales bacterium
GCACATCATCCTGCACAATCCTGTAGTTGAAGCCTTCACGTGGCTGTACCAAATCATACTGGAACGCCATGGGCGTAAGCGGTGCACGCTGCCCCACAGCCACATCCGTAATAAAATCGCCGTCTGGGAACTTCACGCGGATCACACGGTGCCTGCGGGCAGGCACCTCCAATGGGTCAAGATACAGCCAGCGCCCAAAATACTCCTCTACTTCATATCCTAGCTGGCGCAGAAGCCAGGCATAAAGCCCGTTTATCTCAAAGCAATAACCGCCCCTGTGACGCAGGACTATCTTGTCATAGAGTTCCTCTGTCGCCAAGGTGAAGTCCCGTCCATAGTAGATGTCCATATTCTCGTATGGCACACTCATCAGATGCGCACGCTGCAAGGCAACGAGGTTCTCCTTTGTGGGTTTCGTATCGCCCTTGTAGTTGATGCGCTGAAGATATTTTTCTACTGAAAGCTCCATATAAAATCTCCTAATGCTGGTCTTTCGCCATGAACACCTGCACTACAGTGGAAAGCCCCACTACAACAGCGCAGCAAGTGAATATGCCCGATATGCTCAGGCATTTCGACATGAGGCCCGCACAGAATGGCGCAACCGTGCTGGACACACCCACCAGCGCCTCGTTGATTGACACGTAGAAGCCGCCCTTGGTGGGATGCACCAGCGCCAAAAACACAAACCTGAAATAAAACGCGCAAGAGAATGTGCCATAAAGCACTGCCGACAAATACAGCAGCGGCAAGCTCTGCAAATAGCCTATGCCAAGCAAACCCAGTATGCCGCAAAGTCCCGTCAGCACCAGCGGAATCCTATTGTACATCCACAGCTTGCCGCGTATTAGCAGAAGCCCCACCAGGGCTTGAACATAACTCACACAGGCAAGCACCATGGCACTGTTGAAACGGCTCAGACCCAGTTCCACGGCACGCGCTGGCTCCATGGTGCGCAGTATAGAGATGGTGAATGTGCCCAAAAAGCCACCCAGCCAGCCCAGCATCACCATGTTGGGACGCCCCCTGTACAATGGCTCCACATTGCCTTCCGCCGAGGCCTGCGCCTCATCCTGCGGTTCAGAGGCCTGCTGATTGCTGCGGCAATACCTGTCAATCATCATAACGCCAATGGAAATCAGCAATGCGAATACGGCATTGATGCCATAGCTTATGCGCCAGTCCATCACGCCGAAGATGAATGGGCCCAGACCCAATCCCAGACTCCATGCGGCGGTATAAAGCGATGTGGAGCGCACCAGACCATTAGCCTCGCCCTTCTCCAGACATTTCATAAAGACCTGGAACGCAGTGCAGTACAATGCACCTGATACGCCCAAGCCCGCCATCCACACAAACTGCATATTCAGCGACGGCATCACAATTGCGCCAATCATGGTGCCCATCAGCATCAGCGAGGCAACGCATATCATCTTCGCGGAACGCGCCTCCGTTATAAAACGCCCCACCACCAAGGACGCCACGGAATACATGAACGCCCACATCACCATGGTGCCAGTGATCAGCATCTTCGAGGCATGCGCCTCCGCAAAACGCTGCGCCGTAATGAAAAACATGCCACCATTCATTATGTTGATAAGAATGGGAAAAATGTACGCCAAATAATGCATAAAAACTCCTTGTTCTTGGGGAGGGGGAAGGGTCGTTGAC
>JAFSTJ010000552.1 GCA_017450525.1 Victivallales bacterium
CTGGAAGGGCAGGAAGTGCAGCCTGCGAAAATAGAGTGCCAGGAGGCAGGGCAGGCTGGACATACGCACATTGTCATGCAGTATGAGAATGGCATAGTGGATGATGTGTATGTTGATGAAGTGCCTGAGGCCCTTGTGGTAAGACGTGTTTTTGCCAACAAGACAGGCGGGACGCTGAAACTCAATGAACTGGGCTTGCGTTTGACGGGCATCCATTTCAATGGAAATACAAGGGACGACTTCTTCTACCACAATGAGAATCCCCGCGTTTATGAGCAGATGACATTCCCCATTGACTACAAGCGCACATCCGAGGATGCAAAGGATTCCGAATTTGACTTTGACGCAGGCAACCGCTGGGCTGACCCAGGTGTGGTGTGTGAGAGGATAGGGCGCAGTCCATACCAGCCATTCCCTGCGATTCTGGTGGGCAACTACAATGCCTCCCATGCGCTGGTTCACGGTACACTTAGCCAGAAGGTGTTTTTCCACAACTACCTGCTAAAGCACGAGAACGGCAAAGTCACAATGGAGATTTATTCCAGTTTCAAGGCTCTGGGGACCATGGAGGTGGCTCCAGGCAGGATATTGGTGGACGAGTGGTATCTTGGAACTACCGAGCGTTCCGATGACGTGGAGCACATATTTGATGAATACACTGCTGTGCTGCGCAGGCATTTGCCGCCAATGTACGGTGCATCGCCCGTGAACAGGTACACCATGGTCTGGGGGTCATGGAACGACGGTCTTTTCCGCAATATCTCCGAGGACATGATACTCAAGGAGGCCAGATACCTGAAGAAAGAGTTCCCCATGGTGGAGTGGATACAGGTGGATGACGGCTATGCAGTTAATGTCCCGCCCGCCCATGGACTTGGCGTGCCCTACGAGGGCGAGGCAGGCGTTGATCATGCCAAGTTCCCCAATGGTCTGAGGCATTTCACTGATGAGATACGCAAGATTGGTATGCGTCCAGCCGTTTGGATTGGTGGTTTTTGCCCCAAGTACACACCAATCTACCAGGAACATCCCGAGTGGTTCATCGATTACGACTACCGTGTGAACAGGTCATCCCCGCTGGATCCCAGCAAGGAAGAGGCTCGCCAGTACCTGAAATATGCGCTGGACACATTGCTGCTGGAATATGGCTTTGACGGCGTCAAGCAGGATTTCTGGAGCTATGCGTTTGAGGACAGCCATGATTTGTACAGGGGGGACAAGGACAAGTCTGGATACCAGATGAGGGACTGGTGGCTGAAGGAATTCCGCCTGAGAATGCCACCCTACGCCCATTTCCAGACTGGGTGCGACATTGTGATGGGCAACCCATTCCTGGGCGAATACTATACCAACTACCGTTACGGTATTGACATTGGCAGCGGCAAGTGGGACTATGTGCGCACTAATTTCCAATGGTGCGTAGCGTGCCTTGCAACACATACTGGCGATTTGTTCGTGCCGAACAGCGACAGCGTTGGCCTGTTCCCTGGCCTCAGTGATACGGAGGCCATGTTCTGCCTGGACTTCTGCCTAGTGACGCATACCATGATTGAGATTGCAGGCAAGTTGAGCGAGCATCCTGATTCACCACGCCTGGCGGCATTGAAGAAGACAGTGTGCTGCCCAAACAATGGCGCCGATACATTCATGGCCAGGTATGACTACAGGGACCACAAGGTCAAGACGCCGTCCATCCTGTATTTCAAGACACCTTTCTTTGCGACCAAGGCCTGCGAGGCATTGCCAGTTAGGACAGTTGGCCTGTTCAATCTGGAGGAAGAAGGCAGGAAGATTGCGTTTAAGGCAGAGGATGTTGCCTTGCAGGGCAATGGATATGTGGTCGTGGATGCCCGCAGCGGCGAGATCATGCCATTCGATGGTGAATTGGTATTTGACGTGAAGGGGCATGGCAGCCGTCTTTTGTCCATTTGCGAAAACAAGGCAAATACGGTTTTGGACTGCAACTTCAAGGTTGTGGACACAACTGTTGATGAATGCAGCCTGAAATTGGAGACGCAGTATCCTGCGCATGCGGAGATGCTGCTGAACGGCGCTGTTGCCGATGTGACATTCAACGGCGAGGCGATTGCCTGGGAACAAAACGGCGCGAAACTTGTCTTTGAATTGCCTGGCGAAGGTAGCCTGGAGATATTCTGGAAGAAATAATCCACGGAGCCAAGTCTGTGGAAGCAACGCAGAGGAGAGAGTATTATGTACGAGAATCAAGAATGGAGTGAACAGGCGGTCACAGTAAATTCCGCCAGTCTTATCAACAAGGTCTATGGAATCATGACAGTTGGGCTTTTCGTGACGGCGTTGACTGCCTACTACACGGCGATGAATATGATGCCTGACACCGTTGCCCAGCTTTACACGCCTGCGGTCATATTTGAGTTCATTCTGGTGCTGGCGCTTTCGTTCCTGGCCACCAAGATGTCAGGTTTTGTGGCTTTCATTTGCTTCCTGATATACGCGGTTGTGAATGGCTTTACGCTGTCAGTTTTGTTCTGGACCAGTTCAACTACTGCAATTACGAAGGCGTTTGCCGTCACTGGCGGAACATTTGGCGCAATGTGCTTGTTCGGCACTGTCACACGCCGCGATTTGAGCAGATTGGGCGGGCTTTGTCTGATGGCGCTCATCGGCATTATCATTGCCTCAGTGGTGAATATCTTCCTTCGTAGCTCTGGACTGGATTTTGCGTTGAGCATACTTGGTGTACTGGTGTTTGTTGGGTTGACGGCATACGATGCGCAGAAGATTCGTCGTCTGGCGGAGAATGGTGTCACAGGCGGCAGCATTGCGGTGCTGGGTGCATTGACGTTGTATCTTGACTTCATCAATTTGTTCCTTTATATACTCAGGCTGTTTGGCCGCAGAAAGTAACTGGCTAATATGAGAGAGCAGTCCCATACTGTTGATTTGTGCGTGGTAGGCGGTGGCCTGTCCGGCATGTGTGCGGCTGTTGCGGCCGCCCGCCATGGCGCAAAGGTGGCTTTGATACAGGACCGTCCCGTGCTGGGTGGCAATGCCTCCAGCGAGATACGCATGTGGATATGCGGGGCCCATGGCGATAACCGCCGTGAGACTGGTCTTGTGGAGGAACTGAATCTGGAAAACAACTATAGGAATCCAGAATCCAGCATTTCCGTATGGGATAGTGTATTGTACCAGTTTGTGCGATTCCAGCCAGGGCTGGAATTGTATCTCAACTGTACTGTAACGGGGGCCGAAATGGAGGGTGCGCGCATTGCCTCCGTCAGCGCCTGGCAGATGACAAACGAGACACGGCACACATTTTATGCCAAGATATTCGCGGATTGCTCTGGCGATTCAATATTGGCGCCAATGACTGGCGCGGAATGGCGCATTGGCAGGGAGGCCCGTTCCGAGCATAACGAGGACATCGAACCAGAAAAAGCCGACAAAAAGAC
>JAFSTJ010000553.1 GCA_017450525.1 Victivallales bacterium
CCAAAACTCTCCAGATAGCCGATGTCTCCAAGTGGATTTTCGCTGTGGTTGAAGTAAACCACCCTGTCAGGATGCCCAACCTTCATGGCCTTGCGCACGCCCAGGTAGAAGTCCGTCTGGCCAAGCGGGTCATCAATGCGCATCGTGTCCCAATCCTTGGCGTATGTACCAGACTTGCCGCCATCGAGATACCAATTGTCCTGCTCGTAGAAGTTTACAAAATCCACGATCTGCTTCTGCGCCTCCTGGCGTGAAGCAGGTATTCCCCAAAAGCGCAGATAGTTCACATTTGTGCCAGGGAACCAGGAGGCCTTCGCCCCGCTCCGCAGTGTCTTCACGAACCATTCAGGATGCTTTTGCACAGGCGTGCTCCATGGGTAAGCACTCCAGAACCAGGTATAATAGCCCAACTTGAAATTCGGGTTTATCGCCCGTAGGCGGAGCAACTTAGCACGCAATTCCTCCGCAGTGCTGCGTGCGCCGAAACTGCCGATTATATCTCCAGATGTAGGCAAGTCTCCCCAAATGCCGTCCATGTCGAACATGGCGCACTCATGGAGATAACCACGTGGTGAGAATGCCTCCGTCATATTGGTGAAATGCCTTTGGCTGCTGCCTGGATAACTGGCATCCCAGCCCAAGGTGACATCGCAGCGCAAATCCCTAAGCCATGCAGGACGCCTGATCTGACCGCGGAAAGCAGCCACATCTGGATGCGCGATGTACTCTTCGTATGCCTTTATCATGCCGCCTTCTGTGACTGACAGGCGATTTTCAACGCTCTGCACTGGCGCATCCGCAGGAACCAGCGTCACTGCCGTTATCATCCAGCCATTTGGCTTGAAGAACTGTAGGTTTTCCTCCTCGGTTCCCACGTCCATATAGGTGAAGCGTCCATTGCTGCGGAAACGTGTATGCCAAAGCGTCAGGCCAGCGCTGGCATTTTCGAATGCGATTGTGGGGATGTTGGTAAGGGAACGGGGCATCTGTACATCCTTTGCGGGAAGGCGCAGCATGGACATGGCAATTGCGGAGCCAGGCATGTCATAGAATCCATCCTTGCGGAAATCCTGCTGTAGTATCACCTCCGTCGCGATGCGGAGAAAATAGCGGTTTAGCCCTTTGTCAGCCAGCACTTCCACTTTCTCCATAAGAGCATTGCCATCAACTCGCCAGGTTCGCTTGAGTTTGACGCCTGGCAACATTTCATTGGACACAGTCACACTCACAGAACCATCCTTGTTAGCGGCAATCTTCTCCACCTTGTCTAGATTACCATCGGCTGCCGTGTCCTTTTCCCTGGTCTGCATAGTGTATTGCGGGGCGATTCTCTCCGCAAGCAGCCTACCCTTGTGGAAAAGACCATTTACGACGCCATTCTGCCGCGAAATCCACAATTCAAAAGCGCCAGATGACAGTTTAACATAGTCCTTTTCCGAGCGAGGCGACATTTTAGGACCAACGTCGTAATTGCTTTCAGCCGCCTTGACAAGTTCCTCGTTTGTGGCGGTATGCCCAGTAAACTCCACTTCTGAAAGTTCCACCGTATGATCAGAGCGCAGCCGCATTGCGCTGAACCGCACATAGCGCCCAACAATGGGTTTCTCCTCGTTGCGATAGGCATACACCACCTGCCTGCGAGTTGTGCCCTGCTCCTTGTTGTATATCACTCCAGCGGGAATCCAGTTTTCCTTGTCAAAGCTGACCTGGACTGCAATCTCCGTAAAATTGTGGCTAGGTGCGCAATTTGCGTAAATCCTGATTTCATCAACTGTGAATCTGCCACCCAAGTCGAACACGATGTCAGGCTCCGCGCTATATGGCTTGAAGAATACGTTCTTCATCTTGTCGCCATCTGCAAGCACATTGCCGCTTTCCCCAGAACTAGGCTCTGCCAAGTGCCTGTAGTTCATTATCTTCAGGCTTCGGGACGCCTCCGTCTTGGGCCATAGTTTGAGACCAGCCACCTCGAAAAATTTGCCTGGTTCATTCAATGCACGAAATGGATACAGGCGAAATTCAGTTACGCCTGAAAGATTGACGCTATTGCCACGCTGTGCCTTGAAACTGCTCGCATCCAGCGGAAGCAGCACTTTGCCCCACTCCTTGGAAGGCACCACAAACTCGCAGTGGTTCCGACCACCTTTACCCGTGGTCATGAACACCATTCCCTGCTTGCCGCCGTTCTTGCCAGTTATGTTATGGCGCACATATAACTCCAATGTACCGTATTTATCCAAGTCCACAGGTTCGGCAAAGCGGCCAACTGCACCCTGCACATCGCCCTTGGCAACTGGCTCGACGTGAATTGCGGCCATGCCTTCAGGGCCTTCTACATTCTTGATTGCAGGCGCGGCAAGTGCCTTGCCCTTGTAGCCTTCCCAGGATATGCGCGGCGAAAAAGCCGATGTTTCCTCCGCAAATGAACAGCAGGCTAACAACAGGAAGCATAAGGTGAAGTGCAATACAGGCGATTTATGCATCTCTATTTTCTCCGTCATCAATATTGCTGAATGCTGCTGTAATATGTTCCCGACGCAGACCACATTCCATTGGACATCGGGCCATCAAGTGCATCCGCCGTGGTCATGCGCTTGTTGCCTAACATTGTCTCCGTACCGAATGGAGCGGCATGCCCATCGAAGAACACGCCCTGGGCGCTAAGGTTTGGATGGCGGAAATGCAACCCCCATCCCTCGGTCAGCCTTCCCATGCGCATATAGTAGTGCTGGACTGGTGCGCCGCGCCCCTTGGTCTTGTCCTCAGTAATTTTCTCATCCACACTGTCGGCATGGGAGAAGCTATCTCCAGGATAGCGTATGTCGTAGTTGTGCCAATTGCTTGCACCTGTGTAAACCGAGGCCCCACCGTATGTCCAGGTGTGGTCATAACTGTCACCCCAAGGCTTAAATGGGGAAAGCGAAGGGCATATCATAATGCCATAGTCCTGGATGTAATTGTAGGTCTTCATCAGCTTAGTCCAGCTAGTGATGTTGGCAGTCGCAAAATACGCGTAAGCGTAGAGACCGTCATGATCATCCGCATATATTGAATGTGCAATGCCAACCTGCTTAAGATTGTTAAGACACTGCGTGGCACGTGCCTTTTTGCGGGCCTTGCCCAATGCAGGCAGCAGCATTGCCGCAAGAATCGCGATGATCGCGATGACAACCAGCAACTCAATCAGGGTAAATTGAGCACTTTGCTTCTGGTAATTTCTCCTTCTCATTTTTCATGCCTCCGTTTTGTATTTTCAATGTCAAATCATATTCCAATTGTTTTTGGGATATTATACACAAATCTTTCACTTGGCGGAATGGCATTTTTTGGGAATATCATATATATTCTTACGATTTTATAATAAATTAAGATAAATGATGCAAAATTGAAAATGGAATCACTTGAATACATAGAGACAGCGATAGCCAATTTTGAAAGGCTAATCAACTTGCCGATAACCATAGTGGACCACAACGGCCTGTTCCAGTTCAAACAAAAAAGCAAGGTATTCAACGACTGGCGGCGCTCCCACCACAAGTTGCCAGTATGCTATGCAGGCTTCTGTCCTGATTGTGTGGCAAACTGCCGCTACAGGCTCAACCAGCTATGTATTGCACAGCCCAAACCCCACTACACCGTATGCTGGAAAAACATTGCGCAAATTGCCGTTCCCTTGCGCCACGAAGACTTCCACTATGGGGTACTGTATGCAGGTGTATTCAAACCTCAAGGCGGCACTGTTCCCAAGGGGCTTCCAGACGATTTCTACACGGAATACGCCTCGCTGCGCCAAGTCGATGAAGCCTCCCTTGCACAATACATAAGCATTCTGGAGATTTTCGCAAGGGGGCTTATAAGCTATCTTCGCGAGGAGAACATCCTGAATTTCGACTATGACCTGCGCGTCCGCAAACTGGGGGAATATCTTGAAGCACACTACCAGGAACCACTGACACTAAATGACATAGCACGCCACCTGGCTCTTTCGGAGGCATACACCAGCAGCTTCATCAAAAA
>JAFSTJ010000554.1 GCA_017450525.1 Victivallales bacterium
CGAAATAGCGGGTAATGTATAGATGTGTTTGTGGGAGAGTGGAAATGGGAAGATTTGTATTAGAATTGGCGTTTGGAAGTCAAGCGTCCTGAGTGCACGGCTCGTGGCCGTGCACATTCAACAATAAAACATAGGAAAAACAGTAATGAAACCAAAGGCATTGTATATTTTAGGCGAGTTTGGCTTCAATAGAATCTATGGCGAGGCAGAGCAGGCTGATATAGCCGCCTTGTGCGATGTCATTGCGCCGCCACAGACGCCTGAAAGCATCAAAGAGCATCCAGAACTGCTGTCGGATGTGGAGATTATTTTTTCTGGCTGGGGGGCTCCTGTATTTGATGCCGATTTTCTGGGCAAGGCACAGAAGCTGAAAGCTGTCTTCTATGGTGCTGGCTCCGTGAGGGGCTGCGTCACACCCGAATTCTGGAAAAGAGGCATTGTCCTCACTAGCAGCTGGGTGGCGAATGCAGTGCCTGTGTCGGAGTTCGCCCTGGCGGAAATACTCTTGTCCCTGAAACTGGCATGGCGCCATATCTCCAACATCAAGCTGAAAAAGGAATATGCGCGCTATGAACCTGAATGCCCTGGCGCATACAAAAGCACGGTGGCGTTGCTGTCGCTGGGCATGATAGGGCGGAAAGTTGCGCGGCTGTTGTCCAACTTTGAATTGAAGGTGCTGGCATACGACCCCTTTGCAAAGCCAGAGGATGCCGCTGAACTTGGCGTGGAACTGGTGTCGCTGGAGGATGCCTTCAAGCGTGCGGATGTGGTTTCAATGCATACGCCATGGCTCAAGGAAACCGAAAATATGATCACAGGCGATCTGTTGCGCAGCATGAAGCCAAATGCCACATTCATCAACACGTCTAGAGGCGCAATCGTGGACGAAAAGGCAATGTGCCAGGTGCTTCAGGAACGCCCTGACTTGACGGCTGTGCTGGATGTGACCTGGCCAGAACCGCCAGCTAAGGATTCGCCTTTGTTAACATTGGAAAACGTGGTGCTCACGCCGCATATCGCTGGCTCACTTGCAAATGAATGCCACCGCATGGCACAATATGCCATAGACGAGTGCAGGCGCTTCCTAAACGGCGAGAAACTGCAATACCAGATAACAGAGGAAATGGCAGCCAGAATGGCATAGTGGATAGTTCTGTGCGTGGAGCGAAAGCCCCGCGTTAATCCGCGGCTTTCGCCGCGGACACCCGACAGGGGAAAAAAGATGTTAAAGGAGATTTGGCGATGCTGAAGGTAAATGTCAAGCCTGTCAATGGAGTTCCCACAATATTCATAAATGACAAGCCCAGCACGGGGGCGATGTACTGGCGTGGCAAGATGTCTGCCAAGGACAGCAAGTTGTTTGGCGATGTGGGCGTCAATTGCTATTCCATCAACAGCCAGCTTTGGATTGGCGATGCTCCCGATGGAACGCCTGCTGAGTATTACGATGGCTTCCTGCCATTTCCCGCAGGCACGCCACAGCGCATTGACGAGGAGATGGAGGTCATTCTTTCAGGCAATCCCAATGCACTGGTAATGCCTCGCTTCAGGGTGATTGCGCCTTTGTGGTGGACTGCGCAGCATCCTGATGACATGATGCTGAATTACGATATCCAGAAGTGCTGCTTACGCAGAGGACTCCTGCCCGCTGTGGATTCGCCAGCATGGATGGATGCGGCAGCAAAGGGATTGGCGGACATTGTGCGGCACTGCGAGGAAAAGTGGGGCGACCATATTATGGCGTATCATACTGGCATGGGCTGCTGCGCGGAGCATACCTACAGCTGGGGTGGGGCAATTGCTGAATATAGCACACCTCATCTGGTGCATTTCAGGCAATGGCTGCGTGAAAAATACGGCAGTGACGAGGCATTGCAGGCCGCATGGGGACAAAAGGATGTAACCCTGGAAAATGCCATATTCCCCGAACCTGGACGTTACCTTGAGTACTTGACAAAGGGCAGGGTGTTCCTGGACGTCGAGCATGACACCGATATGATTGACCAGCAGTTGTTCAATTCCTACGCGATGGCGAAGGCTGTCACCTTCCAGGCGAAGGTTGTTAAGGACACGCTGAGGCAAATGGGGCATGAAAAACTGTATTGCACATTCTATGGATACATCAACAGCTCGTCTGGAGGCTTCGGCAAAGTAGGGCATGGGCATGATGGACAGTATATCAC
>JAFSTJ010000555.1 GCA_017450525.1 Victivallales bacterium
AATAAGATACTGGCTATCAAAGTCTCTGCATCACCAAACGAGCACCATCTGGGTGGACTTCTTTTATGCTCACGCTTATGTGTTCGCCTGGCCGTGGCTTGTCCCTGGAAAGCACAATGCCCCGTACACAGTACGTGTCCAACTCCGCCAACACTAGGCTGCCTTCCACGCGAATCACCGTTGCGCCTGTGGGTTTTCCGATAATGTTGCGCTTTAGGTATTCCAATATCCAGCGTGTATCCGCCTGGTTCTCCAAGGCACGGTTTCTGCTGGAGGTGCTGTCCACATTGTCTAGAATTGCAAACAGTTCTTCCTGTGTGTATGGGCAAGGATTTCCAAGGCAGTGTGCCTGTATCTGCCTGTGCAGCACCAGGTCCGCATAGCGGCGTAACGGTGAACTGACCTGTATATATAGGTCAAGTCCAAGGCCGAAATGTGGTTGCGGATAGGTGGAAAGACGTGTGCGCTTCATACGACGCACCTGCTGGTCAAAGAAGAATGGTTCGTACTCATGTACGCTGCAGACGGGAGCGGAAGGCGGTTCCTGCACACGATATATGACAGGTATCTCGTTGTGCAATGCATATTTGGCAGCAGCGTAGTTGACCTGCACCATGAATTCTGCCACTAGGCGATGCGCCGCAGTGTTCTGGTTTTCCAACCACACGCGCACATCATCCCCCTCCACACGGACACGCACTTCGGGCCTGTTCAGCACAACAGCACCATCCGCCTCACGGGCCTTGCGCATGGCATCAGCCAGCATAAGCAAGTCATTTAAGGCAATGGACAGTTCACTCTGCTCGTTTTCCAGTATGTCATCAGCCTCAATATAGGTAAGTCGCCTGTTCACGGCGACTATTGCAGGCGTTATGCTCCAGTCCAATATCTCCCCTTCCTTGTTCAAGCGCAGATTAAAAGCCAGGCATGGGCGTTCCACGCCCTGCTTCAGACTCGCCAAATCGCAACTAAGCCTTTCGGGGAACATCTTTACCATTGTGGTAGGAAGATACAGGGAGAGTGGCCTGTCCGCCGCTGCCTCGTCCAACACATCGTCCTTATTCACATAGCAGGCGGGGTCAGCAATATACACGCCGACCAGATAATCCTCACCTTCGCGGCGACAGGATATTGCATCGTCTATTTCCCTTGTCTCCTCATCGTCTATACTGAAAATCAGTTCATTCTTCACCAGGGAACGCCCTTCCCTGTTGAAGTCATCTGGCAAAGCATCTGCCGCCTCAAGCACCGCAGTCGAGAAGCCTGCATGTATGCCATTTGCAAGCAGAAATTCATCCGCACCTTCTGGGACACGATGAACTGCCTTAAGCACAGACAATGCACATTCCCGTATAGGGTTGCGCCCTGCCGCATTGGCAAGCAAGGTCACAGCGTCGCTGTTGGTGCCGCAGAGCAGATAATCGGCTATGTTCTTGACAAAGCCCTCAAGTTCATCGGGAATCTGGAATGGCTCTGTCCCCTTGTGCCCCAGCGCCTCTGCCAGCCAGGCTGCCGCCCTGTCCCTCCTTGCAGCCTTTTCCGCCCGCATCTGCTTCAGGCGGCGCATATCCTCCGCCTCTTCGGCTGTGCGCACTTTCACTAAAACGGCATTGTTCGGCATGCCTTGGCGATATATCGGAAAGTTATTTTGGGGACAGGGAACCTTTGCATATATCCACGCTGGCACGTGTGTTGCCAGATGACGTGATACATTTCCAGCGCGTAGTTGGCAATGCCTCTTTGGTGAAGGTCCGTACTGCGGAGGAAGCCGAGGAAATGCGCCGCCTGAAGCAATTGCGGGCGGAAAAGGCTGCCAGGAGGGACAGGGCGGCCTCCTGGCTGGCAGAGGCGCTGGGCCATAAAGGAAGCGAGCCATTCCAGATACCCG
>JAFSTJ010000047.1 GCA_017450525.1 Victivallales bacterium
CAAAAGCGGCACTTCGCAGTTCATTTTTGTCGTACCCCTTAAATATCCCGTTTTCAGCCGCATTAGCGGCTGAAAACATCTGGGTAATGTGTGGAATCTGTGGTTTCTAAAAGAAGCCTTTAGTTAAAGGAACATAGCGTTTTATTTTATCTCCAAGGGCAAAAACATGATAAAAAAACTCATCGTTTTTCTGGCCAGCTCGCTGCTGGCGATGGGATACCAGTTGTCGGACAAGACCTTGACCCGTCTGGGCAAGATGCCTGTCCCGCCAGCCATTGACGGCAGAATCGCCCTCGGCGAATGGGACTGCGCCTCCACAACCTTCGGCGGCATCAACCCCCAAAATGGCCTGATGACCTACAGGGAAAGCAATTTCCGCCTTGGATACGACAAGGATTTCATCTATTTCGCCTGCACCAGCGAATTGCCCATTCCCCCGCAGCAGCTCGAAGAAAACGACACAGTGGAACTCATCCTCCTTCCGCCAGGAGCGGACAAGCCCCACGGCATCAAGGCCAACAGCCAAGGCAAGGGCATTCTTCCCGAAGGCACACGGATTGCAAATGATTTCTATGCGGACACGCTCACCAGCTATCTACGAAAATGCTGGACAGTGGAGATGGCAATTCCAATCAAGGCATTTGGGATAGAGAGCATTGAAGACGGCAAACCCTGGGGACTCCAGATGAAACGCAACTGGACCAGCATGCCAGAGACTGGCTGCTGGCACCACACCTCATCAAATGACGAACTTGGAACTTTCATTCCTGACAGCACCGCACCAGCCATCAGTTTTGACGGCTTCGGCCACTCCGTTTACAGGGACAGCAGCAACTATGTCTGGACCCACAGGATAGAGAACACCACTGGCAGCCCCATTGAAATCAAGTCCAGCTCAGAGGTACATGCGTTCAACAATCCGCCCACCCTGGACATGATTAATCTGGAGACGCTCGGCGAGGCCAGGAGGGTCCCCCTCGAACCACGGCAGCAGACTATACAGGCTGGCAAGACTGGCTATGTGGAGCTCTACCTGATGGCGCAGTTCGTCGGGACACGCCAGATCTATTCCCACTTCCAGGATGCCAGGAGAGGCACCCTCTTCTATAGGCGGAGGATGTACTGGGACGTTGCCAAGTCCAAGAAAACCACCTTCAAGGACGAGAAGGGGCTGCCATACGTTTGCTCCGCCTTCTATCCCAGCTACGGCAACAAGCTGAAGGTGGCATGCGTCTTCTCCAAAACACTGCCTTGCATGAAGGCGGTTGTGGAGGTGAAAGACGCAAATGGCAAGGTGCTGAAAAGCTACAGCCGCTCCAATGGTGACCGTCCAGTGGCAGACTTCGAGGAAGAGACAACCCTGCCCAACCTGCCGCTTGGCAAGTACTTCGTCACCATGACCGCCACGGACGCGCAGGGCAGGCAATACACGCAGACACGCACCTTCGAGAATGCCAAGTTCCCCTGGCAGGGCAACAAAATCGGTTGCGACCGCATCATAATCCCGCCATTCAAGCCCCTGGAGGTAAAGGAAGAGAGCCATGAGGTCCATGCGCTTATGACTGGCTACCGCATCGGCGGCGAGCTCTGGGACAGAATATACGCGCAGGAGTTTCCCACCTCCCAGCGGGAGAACATCCTAGCCGCCCCTATCCGCTTCCTACTGAACGGCAGACCCTTCGGCAATGCCAGCTGCAAGTTGATTTCAAAGGAGGAGGACAAGGTCGTCTATGAGACACAAGCCTCCACGGATGAGGCGGCGATGACCATTACCCAGGAATACGACTTCGACGGTTTCTGCAAGGCGGACATCAAGATTGTGCCGAAAGGCACCCTGCAAGTTAATGACTTCAGGCTGGAGATTCCACTGCGCAACGACATCGTCAAATACTACTCTTCAACAGGTCATGCAGGCGCCAGAAGCGGCAACGCGCCAGACTTGAGCATCCCCGCTGGCGAAGGAGAACTCGACCTCAAGGGCATCAAGTTCGTGAAGGGGGCTCCTGCAATGTATTTCTGGCTAGGAGGCATTTACAAGGGCTTCTGTATCATCAACGACCTGCCGCAGCACTTCAATCTGCAGGAGGACCAGGGCAATGTGAGCGTCACCAGAAATGGGGACACGGTTACATTCAACTACATCATTGTGAACAAGGGCACATTATGGCAGGAGCCCCTTTCATACACCTTTGGCTTCGAGCCCACGCCCGTCAAGCCACAGGCTGAAGGCCTCCGTGCCATCGGCGAATACATGTACGACTACCCGCAGCCCAAGGGCGCCATCTGGGCCACCATGAGAGTGCATGGCAGCATCGTCAACAACATGGTTTTCCCTCCAGGACAGCTTATTAACAACGACGATTCATACCTGGACTTCGTCTTTGCGCACAGGGGAAAGCCTGTTTCCGACAAGGAAAGACTTGCCTTCGTGGATGATTTCATGGCGCGCAACGGCGAATGGATTCGCAAGAACATGCCAACTGTGTCATTGGCGCCATTGCTCAATACGCTCAAAAACAAGCGCCACCTCGGCGTGGACAAGTTCATCATGTACAACGACCCGCTTCTCTATTCCTGCCTCTGGCCAGAGGCCGAAATGTACAAAGCGGAATGGCTTCCATGGGACTACCCTGCCGACGACGCCATCAATGAATACGCCTGCACGCACAACAAGTCCTACATGGACAAGCTGCTCTGGTACATGAGGGAAAGGGCCAGACGTGGCTTCGACGGCATGAACTTCGACTGCTTCCCACTGGGCGGCGGCTACAATACAACGGTCAACGGCGGTTATCGTTTCAGGCCTGGCAAGGTCCCCAACCTGCACAACGGCAACATGCTGCAAACTGCCTCGGCTGGCATCAAACCCGCAAACAGCCTGTTCAAGTGGCGCGAACTCACCAGGCGCACCGCAATCATGATGTTCCAGGAAGGCAAGACATTCATGGGCTACCCCTGGGTGGAACTGCACACCACCAATTCGCAGTGCGTCCCTGTCACTGCATTCTGCAGCACCACCATCACCTGGGAACGCAGCTCCAGAGGCGATGAGTATCAGCTGCGCTTCCCTGAAGGCTTCATCATGGCGGAATCAGCAGGCACCCAGTCGGGAACTGTTCCACGCTGCATCGTTTCCACTAAACCGATGCCTGGACACGACCCGCACGACATCGCAGAATCCTTGGTGGCGCATAGCTTTGCGTATGGTCTTCTCCAGCATGTTGACCAAGGCATCATCAAAAACGACAAGAACTATGCACTGTGGAGAGACATCGTGTTCGACTTCGGCTATGCCCGCCCTGAGAACAAAACGCTTTTCTTTTACAGCCAGGAGAAGCAGCCTGTGACCTGCAGCCAGCCTGGCATCAAGACCAGCCAGGTAATACGCCCCGACGGCAAGACCCTCGTCCTCATCGGAAGCAGCCTGGACAAGCCTGTCAGAGCCATTTTCGATGTGAGCGGTCTGAAGTACGGGAAATGCCGTTTCACCGACATACGTTCTGGCACGGTGATAGACAAGCCAGAGCTGGACATTCCAAAGTTCAGCTACGGCATGCTTTTAATCGAACGCCTTGCACCTTAAGAAGGTAGTATGAGGCCGCAGGGACACCCCGTCGGCAAAACATCGGTGTCAACTTTGAGAAATGGTGGGTGATATGTTCCAGAAACTCTGCAACAGACATAAGGACACTACTCCCATACAGCTGGAATCTAAAATCTATGATGGTGATTTGAAAAAAAAACAGACGACAATACATTAATAATTGCTATGAGCCAACAAGATTATTAGTGTACTAAGGTCTAGTTTGAAGAAGAAAGGCTTTATTTACAAAGGGAAAGAAATAGTTCCTATCTTTCCCTGTCCACTTGCAACATAGGGATATTGTTTTTAAGGCCATTACGCATTACAGAAAAAAAACGCAATGAAACGAAATTTCAATAACTGGTTGAGTAATTTCCGCAAGAGCATTGCTGGATATGACTACTATGTAGATTTTCCAAAGGTATTCGCAAATGTGGATGCTATCCGTGTTCCATTAAATATCTTGAACTCATTGGTTGGTTCCAAGAATATCCGTGAGGATTTTACAAGACTTGTAGAAAAATACCCAGAAACGCTTCCATGCATTCCAATCCTGCTTGCTGTACGTTCCTCTCATATACATGCCATCGATGACACTGGTGCGAGAACCTATGTTTTCTCCTCCGTTAAACATACACCCAAAGAATATGCCTATTTTATGGAGAAGACCGGATTATTCTCGCTTATCTCAGAACATATTATTCGCGATTTGACCGATTATGTAACAGGCGTCGAAGCTGGGTTGGATTCCAATGGGCGGAAAAACCGTGGTGGTCATGCAATGGAAAATCTGGTAGAGATGTTTATTCAGAAAGCGGGTTTTGTGAAAGACCAGACCTATTTCAAGGAGATGTATATTTCGGAAGTTCAATCGAAGTTCGGAATAGATATGTCCAAAGTCTCCAACGATGGCAAGACAGAGAAGCGATTCGATTTTGTTGTCAAGACTAAAAAGCAACTTTATGTCATAGAAACCAATTTCTATGCAAGTAGTGGTTCCAAGTTAAACGAGACTGCCAGAAGTTACAAAACCCTTGCCAATGAAATCAAAGAGATATCAGGCGTTACCTTCGTTTGGTTTACTGATGGCGAAGGTTGGTATGATGCAAGACATAACCTTGAAGAGACTTTTGATGTTCTGGATACACTATTCAATATCCATGATCTAGAGAATGGTATCGCAGATACGCTTTTTGTGTAGGATGAATAATGAAAAACGCACTGGCATATCATCCACAAATGGAGTTTGACTTTCTTGCAAGTCTTGCTCAAGGCGTACCATTGTCCGATATCAGCCACGCCAAACCTTTTATTAAATGGGTTGGAGGTAAGAGCCAACTGATTTTTGCCTTGGTATCCCGTCTCCCATGTGATTTTGATTACAACTCAACAACATATATTGAGCCTTTTATTGGTGGAGGCGCTTTCTTTTTCTGGTTGGTTGCACATGGCCGAAAATTCAAAAGAGTTATTATTAATGATGCCAACCCTGACCTAGTAAATGCTTATCAAGTCATCCGTGATACGCCTGAAGAGCTTATTGAAGTTCTTCAGAAAATCAAGACGGAATATATGTCTTTGAAAGAAGACTCTCAAAAATCATATTATTATATAAAACGCAATGCCTTTAATTCAGGTTTAGATACAAAGCTGAATCATGCAGCACATTTGATTTTCCTGAATAGAACTTGTTTCAATGGATTATATCGTGTCAATTCCAAGGGCCTGTTCAATGTCCCACATGGAAGATATGCGAACCCCCTTATTTGCGACCCTGACACCATTCGTGCAGATAGCCAAGCATTAACCAATGTTGAAATTCACTGTGGAGATTATGCAGAAGTACTGAAGGAAGCTGACAAACACTGTTTCGTTTACTGTGACCCTCCCTATCGACCGTTATCGGAAACTTCAAACTTCTGTTCCTATTGCGAAGGAGGCTTTGATGATGATGAGCAACGGCGTTTGGCAGAATGCTGTCGCGCACTGGATGCCAAGGGCACACGTTGGCTTTTGAGCAATTCTGATCCCAAAGGCGCTTGTCCCAATGATGATTTCTTTGAGCAACTCTATCGTGGATTCCATATCCAGTCTGTACAAGCCAGCCGAATGCTGAACTCTAATCCAGAAAAACGCGGGAAATTGAGTGAACTTTTAATTTCAAATTTCTAATTTCATAAATAAGGAGTTCTTATGAGTAACAATTCAGAAAGACCCCAAATTCAAGCAAATGGCTATAATGGACATGAGCCTACAAGAGAATGTCCACATTGCCATAAAACCAAACCCATTTCAGATTTTGGATATAGGAATATGGGAAATAGTAAAATTAGAAATCAATCATGGTGCAAAGAATGTCGCAGTCAGAATGGAGAATGAGTCAATGTGATTACCACCTATTTTAAAAACACAATACATTCATTTGGTCTCTGTAATGGAGATTGCCTTGATGTATTATCAAAGGTGTCCCAGACTGGTTTTCTTTTTGACATGGTTTTTGCAGATCCACCCTATTTTCTGTCTAACGGTGGGATCTCCATTCAAAGCGGCAAACAGGTCTGTGTTAACAAAGGGAACTGGGATAAATCGCAGGGTGCAGAGCAAGATTTGGATTTTACTCGGAAATGGTTGAGCATTGTGCGAAGTGTATTAAAGCCCAGTGGTACAATCTGGATAAGTGGCACATATCACAACATTTTCCAAGTCGCCCATTGCCTGACGGAACTTGGCTACAAAATCCTCAATGTCATTACCTGGCAGAAGACCAATCCACCACCTAATCTCTCATGTAGATATTTTACATATTCCACCGAGTTCATTGTCTGGGCACGCAGAGAAAGGAAGATTCCACATCTTTACAACTATGAGCTGATGAAAGTTATCAATGGTGGAGCACAGATGCGCGACGTTTGGACAATGCCCGCCATTGCCCGTTGGGAAAAGAGGTTAGGAAAACATCCTACTCAAAAGCCGTTGCCTCTGCTTTGCCGAATTCTCCTTGCTTCAACCCAAAAACATGACTGGGTGCTTGACCCCTTTACGGGAAGTTCAACAACTGGAATTGCCTGCTCCTTGTTAAATCGACGTTTTTTAGGAATTGACAGGGAGAAAGAGTTTCTTGACTTGAGTATTAAACGTTTTGTAGAATGTCAGTGTCCTGAAATTGCTTCGGATTTCCGAAAACGCATTCCTGATTTACGTTATATGGATGCCATAAACAGCAAAAGCGAAATTTATGAAGAATTGGCAGAGTATGGCGAAAGTCTATTTTGACAATTGATTGAGAATCTCGTCTGGTTCAAAAACAACGCTATGTTCCCCAAGGATAGGCAAGGGCAACGTTTATTGTCGCGCCCGTTCTGGGGCAGAGGTATGGGGGCTGCCTTTCACAATGCTGCGCGCTATCGCGCTGGCTGCGGCCTCCGTACACTACCCTCTGGGGAATATAGCTTTCCTATAATCCCCCCCTTCAGCGCTCGTATGCCATCTTAAAGATGTCGAGAATCTCGTTATAGCCAAGCGGCTTGTCGCCCTTGAGAGTGCGGGTCTTGTTTCTGGAGCAAGCCAGGGCCATTGGTTCAAGGTCCTCCTGCTTCACGCCGAATGCGCGCAGACCAATTGGCATCCCGATTTTGGCGTAGTATGCCTCCTGCATGTCAATCGCCTTTTCGATGGTGCTTTCGGGGTGGTCAAAGTCAATGTCAACGTTCCACACCCGCGACGCATATTGCAGCCAGCGCATGGGATTCGCCTTGTGGACATAGCGCGCCCAGCTGCACCAGAGCGCGGCAAGTCCAGCTCCATGCGCCACAGTGGGATACAGTCCTGACACTTCATGCTCCAGCTGATGCACGACCAGCTGCGTGTCTCTGCCGCACTGCGTCAGGCCGTTGTGGGCAAGCGACGAAGCCCACATGATGGTCGCCCTAGCCGTATAGTCGCAGGGATTCTTCAGGCAATCGAGCCCCGTCTGGAAGACGGTCTTGACGAGGCCTTCTGCAATCGCATCGGTCAGCGGCGTGTCGGTTCCAGGGCAGAAATAGCGTTCGATGGTATGCATGGTGATATCGACGATGCCGCATGCGGTCTGGTAGGGATTCACGGTAAATGTGAGTTCGGGGTTTTCAATGGCGAAGTCCATGCGGTTGAAGGTGCTTCCGTATCCGCGCTTCTCCTTGGTCTCCATATTGGTGATGACACAGGAGTTGGACATTTCCGAGCCAGCGGCTGCGAGCGTGAGGATGGCCCCTTTCTTCAGGGTGCGCTTGGGTGTCGCCTTGCCGAGAGAGAAATCCCAGACGTCCACCTCTGGATTGGCGACGCCGTTGGCGATGTCCTTCGATGAATCCAGCACAGACCCGCCGCCGACGGCCAGCACAAAGTCAACGCCCTCGCGTTGGCACAGCTCAATGCCTTTGCGCACAAGGGCAAGCTCGGGATTCGCGACAACGCCGCCGAGTTCCACAAATGCGAGGCCCTCATCAGCAAGGCATTTGCGCACTCGGTCCAAAAGACCGCTTGCCTGCGCGGACTTGCCACCATAGTGGAGCAGCACCTTCTTCGGGTTGAACTCCTTGATGAGCTTTCCGACCTTAAGCTCCTCGCCTCTGCCGAAATAGACCTTTGTTGGCGTCTCGTAGATGAAGTTTTCCATTTTAACTCTCCTAGTTGGTGATTTCAAAACAAATGTTTTAAGACCTTTTGAATCAGCTTGCTGACGATGCGCCCGTTGCTTCCCTCGGGCAGGGGATAGCCCAGCAACGAACACACCGTCGGCGCCAGATCCTGCAATCTGACTGGCTCCGCGAGAGTCTGATTGGCTGGCACTCCAGGGCCTGCCAGAATGCCGAGGGCGAGGATACTGCCAAACTGGGGATGCTTGGCCGTGGGAATCTGCTCTGCGTGAACCGTGATGGAGGAGTAGCCTGCAGCCACGCCGTAAACCACATCGCCGCTGCGCTCGCCCCCTTGCTCGAAGAAGCCCGCCTCGGATTTGCGCACGGCAAATGCCAAGTAGGAGGCTCCATCTGGTCCACGCATGTTGTCCTGCAGGGCCTTGATGATTTCATAGACGGTCTTGTCATAGTCTTCTGGCGGAACAATACCGTTGGTTTCACGCCCCTGAAGATTGACAAAGAAGTGTCCAAAACCGCAGGCGGCGGCACGGGTTTTCTCCCAGTCGATTTCGCGGGTGGCAGGATTCTTGTAGGAGAGCAAACCCGCCTTGACAAGCGGCTCGTTGAAATCATGCCCATGGGGCACCCCGATGCTGCCATGGTCCGACAGCACCAGAATCGTGGTATGCTCGTCCGCAATCTCGTCCATGAGGAACCCAAGATGCCTGTCGGCGATATCAAAGGCTTTTTCCAGACAGTCGGCGGCATACTGCTTCGCCTCTTTACTGGCGGGAGTTGCTCCGCAATAGACTGACCAGAAGAGATGGTTGAACGTATCGGTGTTGCCTACGTATGTAACCACGATATCGCTGGCCTCCTGCTCCAAAGCCTGCCGTATCACCTCTTCATTCCAATGCACATTGAAATTGAAGGCGTCATATCCCAGGCGGAAGGTCACTGGGTCCATGAGGAAAATGTACTCCAGGTTAATGGGCGGAGGCGGCATCTTTTCAATGATGGGACGCAAGGAGGGAGTCACCGACTCGCTGATATGGCTCGTTGCATAAGAATAGACCAGCCAGCCATCCTCGTAGGCAAAGCAGCCAAAGCGGAACGCGCAGCGACGTTCACCGCCTTCGCATTTCAAGGTCCGCTGGAATGGCGGTGTCCACTCGTCCTTGTTCAATGGCAAGATGCCGTTTTCCGTATGGAGCGCAAAGCCATTATCCGATGTCTCCACATCCCAGTAGAAGGGTTCAAAGCAATGGTAGTTGACATTGGGGTGGTCCAAGTCCACCTGTAGTCGATAACGCCCTTGCTGCAAGGATATTACTTCGGATGCGGACTGGGGCATCGAAAGCTTCTGGTTATGGGAGGAGACATGCTCCGACACCTCAATCACAGGCGAGGAGTTCACCGTAAAGTGCTTCAGGCTCTTGACAGGCTTTTTATCCAAGTCAAAGAACCACAGTTGCAAGGGGATGTCATGCTGTTCAAAACGTAAACCCTGTGGCAGAAAACGGCCAGAACTGCAGGTTTCCCCGCCGACCTGCCGCACCAGCGGCGACCGTGCGGGAGCCGTAACAGGGAATGACACCACCAGCGAACTCTTACCCGCACGCGCAGCCGCCTCCCAGAACCGCTCGGTCTTGAGGTAATTGCCATTATAACTGGAGACCTGGTGGGAAAGCGGTCCATCCAGATGGAGGAGGTCGGAGACAATGCCGTTGACCTCTGGCGTGCTCCCAGTCTGGAATGCGCTCCAGCAGACTGGAGTAACGGTGGGATGCACTGGCCGCAGCTCATCCATGAATGTGCCACGCCTCATCAGTTCGGCAAAATGAGGAAACTTTCCCTGGGAGACTTTCTCACGAATGTAATGGGGAACCGCCCCATCTACTCCCAATACGATCAATTCAGGATGATGCATCTATTACTCCTTTTCATGCCTAGCTAGTACATCATGGGAAACCACATCAAAATATAAACCCGATATTCAGGTTGTCAAGGCCGAGATGAAGACGGCGGGCAAGGTGCAGCACATCATCGGCAAGCCCGACACACAGCGCGTCCAGTGGCATTTGAATTCATCGTTCGACCAGGTTGCGATGCGGACCGACAAGATGGCGTTCGACCACATCGCCCAGCTACGCAGGATTTCGGCGGAGGTCATCCGCACCGCGTCCCTGACAGGCCAGACGCGCAAGGAGGTATCCAGGCAGCTTCTCAACAGGGCGGTGACGGAGATTCCAGGCTTCCAGTTCATCGACAACGCCGGGCGAAAATGGAAGGACAAGAGCTATTTTGAGATGCTGGCCCGCACCGAGCTGATGAACGCCGGGCGCGCCAGCTACGACGACACCTGCGCCAGGAACGGCTTCGACGTGGTTCAGCTCACCTTCTCCGGGCATTCCTGCAAGGCGTGTACCGAATACGAGGGGCATCTCTTCAGCCTGACCGGCGCAACCCCGGGGCTTCCCACAAAGGACGATTTGCTCGACGCTGGCGTGTTCCACCCGAATTGCACCCACTCCTACACCGCCGTCTCCGACTACGACCGCGAGACGGGCTTCGACGAGAAGGGCAACCCCCTCTCCAAGGAGGAGGCAGAGGAGCGGCGCCAGGCTCTAGACAGGCAGAACGACGACTGGCTGGAGGCCTTCGACAGGAAGCACCAGGCCGAGAAGAACGGGGTGGCGACTGGCGGCAATGGCGGCAATGGCGGGCGTGAAGATGCGGCGGCTCAGTCCGCCGCAAAAGCGGAGGCAGAGGCGAGAGCCAAGGCCGAGGAGGCCGCGCGCGCCAAGGCTGAAGCCGAGGCACGGGCGAAGGAGGAGGCTGCGGCAAAGGCAGCGGCTGAAGCAAGAGCGAAGGAGGAGGCCGAGGCCAAGGCACGGGCCGAGGAGGCTGCCAAGCAAGCGGCCCAGGCGGCAGAGGCCGCGCGAAAGGCAGAGGAACAGGCAAAGCAGGCCGAAGAAGCCGCTAGGAAGGCAGCAGAGGACGCCCGTCAGACCATTGAGATTGAACATACCAAAAAATTGCTTACATGGTATGCGAAGCATCCGCTGCCGACAGTTGAAGAGCAGGAAAGAGCTGAAGCAGCAGAAGCTGGTGTCGTTGAGAGCCAGCATAATGAGTATGAAGAGCACTTGAGAATCCTGAATGGTGAAACTTCGTCTAGTCATATCAAGAAAGATGAAATAGTCGCCAAATGGATTGAGGAAGACAAGGCTTTGCAAGATGCTCTTGAATCAAAACGCAATGAACTCCATAAGCAATTTGACGAGCTAAGGAAAGATTACAAAAAACATGTCGAGGGCGTTGAATTGCCGGACAGTGAATCCGTAAGGCTTAAAGAGTTGCTTGATATTAGCAGATTTCTATATAGCAAGGCTTTAATGAAGTGCAATATGCTGGATGATGCGTTAAGCGATAGAAAGCTGATAGATGCCGTTGCTGATGAGATACGGGGGAAATATAAAAACATCAGTATTGGCGATGCTATAAAAGCAGCAGAGCATGAGCTAAGCCTTCATGCTAGGCAAATTGCATCGACAATCTCGTCGTGTTTTCGCATGGAATACACAGGACTTATTAAAGGCTATCAGCAATCACATGACGCTGCGGAACTGGTCAAAGTTAGATTCTTCATGCTCGATTCAAATGACGAAACCAAAAAGAGAGCACATTATTCACCATCAAGTGATACCATCTATTTGGACGCCAGATATGGCACACACGATGGGCATCCTTTGACGGCTCTTCACGAAATGGGACATTGGTTCGATAATAAAATCAGAAAAGTGAAAAAAGTATCAAACGACAAAGAGTTCCAGGAAGCACTTCAAAATGATTGTAAACATTTTAAATACCATCCTGGGGGTGGGATGGAAGCCTTGATGAAAAGACTAAAAATCAATGAAGTCAGCGATAAAGCTCTTGACAAACGCTTCTCTTCAAGGGGAAGTTATCAGCGTGAGTTGGAGAAAGAATTATTGAATGCTAGAATGAAAAAGATATACAAAGGAAAAGAACCTGAATATTCTAAAAAAGAAATATCAATGATGAGCGAGGCTGAACTCTGGGGAAAATTAAAACAAGGAGAACAAGAAATAGTTGGTAAAATCATGGACTTGATTCAAAGCATGTCTCGTGGACGCTGGGGATGGGGACATGA
>JAFSTJ010000556.1 GCA_017450525.1 Victivallales bacterium
GCACCCGACGGTAGGAATCGCGGGGCCTTTCGCCCCGCGAACCCAACGGGGTGTTTTAGATGCGTTCCAGTTCGCCGATTTTGGCGTCTGTTGCCTTTTGGACTTCTTCCACCATCTTATCTGTGAGTTTTTGGACCTTGTCGGTCATTGCCTTTGCTTCGTCTTCGGTGATTTCGGAGGCCTTCTGTGCCTTCTTTATGGCTTCGTTGGAATCACGGCGTGCGTTGCGGATTTCCACCTTTGCGTCTTCGGAGCGTTTCTTGATGACCTTTGTGAGTTCTGCGCGGCGTTCTGCTGAAAGTTCTGGGACTGGCAGGCGGATGACGCGTCCGTCACTGACTGGGCTGATGCCGATATTGGAGGCAAGGATGCCCTTTTCAATGTCCTTTACGATGCTCTGGTCGTATGGCTGTATGACAAGCAGGAGTGCCTCAGGCGCGGTGATTGTGGCCACATCCTTGAGCTTCATCTGGCTGCCGTAGCATGAAACCATGATGCCTTCCACCATTGCTGGGGAGGCCTTGCCTGTGCGTACTGCGCCGAAGTCCCTTGCCATGAAGTCCAGTGTCTTCTTCATTGCGGCCTCTGCTGTTTCCACGTAGTTGCCTGCTGGTGCTGCCGCTGGTGCGCCTTTCTGGTTGTTGCCGCCTTTGTTATTGTTGTTCTTTCCCATTTTTGCTCCTCTCTGTTTGATTAGTGTACTAAAGTTGCATTGCTTAAATCACCGTGCATAATATTGCACAATATTCCAGGTTCGCCAAATTTAAATACCAAAATTGGCAAATTATTGTCCTGGCAAAGTGAGAAAGCGGTTGAATCCATTACTTTCAGGCGCTTGGCAAGTGCCTCTGCAAATGAGATTTCCTCGTAGCGCACCGCATTCTTGTCCTTCATGGGGTCTGCGGAATAGACGCCATCCACCTTTGTTGCCTTGAAGACTGCCTCTGCCTTTATTTCGCAGGCGCGCAGGGCCGCGCATGTGTCAGTTGTGAAATAGGGATGGCCAGTGCCTGCCGCAAAGAGGACTACCTTGCCTTCCTCCAGAAGGCGGATTGCCTTTCTTTGGTCAAATGGCTCCAGCACGCCTGCTATGGCGAAGGCAGATTGTATTTCAGCCGCCACGCCGAGGGATTCCAGCGCGTCCCTCATGGCCAGCGCGTTCATTGCGGTGGCAAGCATTCCCATGTTGTCCGCGCAGCTTCTGTCCATGCCTGAACGGCTGCCAGCCAGGCCGCGGAATATGTTGCCTGCGCCGATGATGATTGCAACCTGGCAGCCGCATTTGACTGCCTCGGCAATGCGCTGCGCGGCTGTGAGTGTGGCGTCTGCATCAATGCCGTATCCGCTGGGACCCTTTAGCATTTCGCCGCTGAGTTTCAGCAGTATTCTCTTGAATTTGGGTTGTTCTGACATAATTGGATTCCTTGTTGATTGTCCAATGACCGCAAAAAAAGAGCCTCGGGGAAAACTTTTGTTTCCCTGAGGCTCTTCTTTAGTTAGGTTCTTTGGTGCATATTAATTATGCATTCTCCTCGGCAACATCTTCGCCTGCCAGCCAACGCGCGAAGCGGACGACTTTCGCCTTGGGGGCGACCTTTGCCAGAGTGGTCTTGTCATCCATAACCCATGGCTGCTCCATGAGGCAGGAAGTGGCGAACCACTTGTTGATCTTGCCATTGACGATGCCTTCCTTCATCTTGTCTGGCTTGTCAGCTGGCACCTGTGCCAATGCGATTTCCTTTTCCTTGGCGATGCGTTCTGCTGGAACTGCATCCCTGGAGATGTATTCAGGATTGATTGCGCAGATGTGCATGCAGATCTGGGTAGGCAGTTCTTCGGCATATTCGCCTTCGATTTCAGCCAGCACGCCATAAGGTGTTGCAGCATGGAGGTAGTATGCGATGGTGCCGTTGGCAGCGTTCCAGCGGATTGCGCGGCGGATGCGCATGTTTTCCTTGATGCGCCCGATGAACTCCTTGAGTTCGGTTTCAGTTTCGGCTGCCAGCTTTGCGCAGATGTCGCCGTCTTCGGCGTATGCCAGTGCGATGTCCGCCAGGTGCTTGCCGAATGCCTTGAAGTCATCGGTCTTTGCCACGAAGTCAGTCTCGCAAAGGAATTCGATGAGGACGCCGCTCTTGCCATTGGACTTGGCTATGATGATGCCCGCGTTTGCGGAACGGCCTGCCTTTTCCTCGGCCTTGATGATGCCCGCCTTGCGCAGGTATTCGATGGCGGCTTCCATGTCGCCGTCGCAGGCCACCAGGGCCTTCTTGCATTCCATCATTCCGATGTTGGTCTTCTTGCGAAGCTCGTTAACCAGTTGTGCTGTAATTGCCATTATCGTGTTTCCTATGCTTGGTTATTAGTTTTCTGCCTTGGGTTCCTCGTCATACTTCTGGGGGGCCTGGCTCTCTTCCTGCTCGGCTGCCTTTTCCTTCTTGCGGCCTGCCACTGCGTTGCCTTCTTCAACTGCGGCGGACAGTGTGTCCATGATGACCTTGATGGAGCGGAGTGAATCGTCATTGCCTGCGATTACGTACTCGATATTGTCAGGATTGCAGTTTGAATCAACGATAGCAACCACGGGGATGCCCAGCTTTGCGGCTTCGCTGACTGCGATGCGCTCGTGCATGACATCCACGACCACCAGTGCTGCTGGTTGCCCCTTCAAATCTGCAATGCCGCCCAGAGTTGTCTGCAACTTGCCAAGTTCACGCCTGAGGTTGGAGGCTTCCTTTTTGGTGAGTGCATCCAGTGAGCCATCAGCATCCTGTGCCTGGAGTTTCTTCATGTAGTTGACGCGGGACATGAC
>JAFSTJ010000557.1 GCA_017450525.1 Victivallales bacterium
AGGCGAATGATGCGACTTGCAGCAGTGCCTGGGACAGCTTTTCCCCATCCACTTCGCGTATTGGCTTGCCCTCTGGCGGCGTGAAATCATTTGCCAGTGGCATGGCGCCGCATTCCCAGGTGCTTGCCTTAATGTCTAGCACCATGTTTCCGTATGAAAAGCGCAAGGAAGTGGGCACATCGCGTTTTTCATCCAGTTGGATTTCCACTTGTGCCTGCTGGTTCTTTGCTATGAATTTGCGTCCTTCCCAGTTGCATTCCGCCTTCAGCAGTTTTGACAGTGTGTCAGTGGAGCCTGTTTCCGCAAGATGTGCCAGGAATGTGGAGGCCATTTGGCGGTAGAAGTGGAATTGCTGCGGCAGTAGGGCGCCTGTGTCCATTGCAACAGGCTTCTCGCCTTTGAACACTGTCCCATTGGATGAAATAAGCCAGGGCGCACCATCGTAGCCGAAGCGTATATCCCGTACGCCTTCCAGTCCTTTTGGATAATTCAACGCAAGATTAAATCTGTTTTCCTGGATATTGAGTTGCAGTTTCCCTGAATGGCGTACATTCCCATTTTCGCTGAAGTTGAAGTTCAGGACCAGGCGTGAAGTACGGTCAGCCTCTGGCGCATTTAGCCAATGTGCGATTGACTTGAATAAAACTTTTGTGTAATCATTGCCTTCAATAGTTTTTGCCTGCCCTCCGAAAAATACCAGGGCCTCATCCAACAATTTGGGCAGATTGACTATTGCCGTGTAGTGATTCACATTGGGCAGGATGAAATGTCCCTTGCCAGGTTCAAGGCCCAGTCCCTTTGCCAGCGCATTGGAACGTTCTGGTGTGATGAGCGTGTCAAGTTGGGCATTGTAGAGGCGGATGGAGCCATTCTTTGCTTTGGTGGAGAGAGCTTCCACGTAATTCATTGGCTCCAGATATGCGCAAAGGCGCTCCAGTTCCTTTGCCTGCTCTGCATTTGCGTTTTTCATAGCGGCGGCGATGGGTTTGGTCTCCTTTTTGTCGCCTTCAAGAATCTCCTTGAGCCCACCACCTGCCAGGAGGAATATCCCTTTGTCAAGGCGCTTGTCGTTTGCCAAGGTGGAGACAGCCAGGATGCCGCCTAGGCTTGTGCCCATGACATTGAGGCGCGTCGCATCAACTCCAGGCCGCGAGGCCAGGAAGTCCACGCTGCGTTTGATGTCTCCAGGTACTGCCTTGAATGCAGCCGTCAGGTATCTGGGGCCGTCTTTCCCGTTGAGCAGATCGGTCATTTTTCCATTTGGTCTGCGTTCGAGGAAAAGAGGCATCTGCGGCATGAGTGCAGGGAGACCATGGTCTGCGAAATATGCGGCGATAGATTGGGTGAGTTGGCCGTTGCCACCGAGAATGTGGAGGCATAGCACGGCTGGCGCGGCATCTGGCGGCAGGGGCTTGGGCTCGTAGTAGAAGGCCTTGACCTGCTTTGCCTGTTCCCAGAATGGTGCCTCAGGCGATGGGAATGTCACATGGAAAGTGCGATGGTTTTCAGTTTCCTCGATTAGCGTGCTTTGGAAGTCAAATGGCAGTTTTTCCGCCAGAAGTGTCAGCACTGTGCCTAGAAACGCGAAGCATAGTAGTCGTGTGAAGCGTCTCATTGTTGTATTCCTTCTGAATTTTGTTTCCCACTATGGGGGTCGAAGTTGCACTCACATAGATTGAGGCTGGGGCTAGGTAAAAGCTCCTTCATTATGGATACGCTGCAATTTAGCCCATGATATTCTCCATTCAAAGCAATGCGTAGTTTTTTGTGTGAAGAGTGGACAGTGGACAGGCCATAGTAAACTCTATAAATGGATTTTCAATTGCAAAAACCGAATAATTAGCTAAATTAAAGCACATTTTTCTGTCATTCACATATTTACATACGATACAAAAGCAATGTCCTCATCCAAGGTACATCATACGAATCTCCCAGCCCAGGCCGCAATATTTACTTTGCTGTTTGCCTGCGTCCTTGTATTGTTATGCTGCGTTGTCAGAATCAATTCGGTGATATTGAAGCAAAGCCTGAACTACAACAACCATCTTCGCTATCATATCGCCAACGATTGTTTCAGGCAGGGAACTGATGCATTGACGGAGGCGGTAAGGCGTTATGTGGTGACTATGAAGCCTGAATACAGGGAGGATTATTTCAATGAGGCGGAGAATGAGCGCCACAGGGATATTGCACTGGAGATGGTCAAGGATCTGCCCATAGACCAGGCATTGAAGCAGGCTCTTTACGATGCGCATCAAGCCTCCAAGCAACTTATGTTCACTGAATATCATGCAATGCATCTTGTGGAGGACAATGGCGAGGTGGAGATCATGCATAAGGAGATAAGTGAAGCGCCGTTGACAGCCGAGGAGCATCGCGCCTCATTGGAACAACGCCATGCATTGGCGGAGGAATTATTGTGGGATGACTTGTACATTGAAACCAAGCACAAGATTTATAGTTATCTACTCTCTGGCCTTGAAAGTGCAAGTGCTTCCGCCACGGCAAGGCATCATGCGCTTAGGAACGAACTGTTCACATTGTTGTTTATAAGTGTCTGTGCCTTGGTCGTTCTGGTAATCACGATATTTGGATGCCTTTTGGCCCGTCGTATTCAGCATGAGCGTCTGGTTGAGGAGCAGGCCAGGGAAACTGCTCTGATGAACGAGCAGCTCAAGGAGGAACGGGACAAGTCCATCAAGGCAGAGAAGGCCAAAAGCTATTTCTTCTCCACGGTCAGCCATGATATCCGCACTCCATTGAATGCCATAATTGGTTTCTCTGAAATGCTTCAACTTGGCATTGAAGACAAGGAGGACAAGGAAAAGGCGCTTGAGGCAATCGTTACCAGCGGGCAAACGCTTCTTGAACTCATCAATGATGTGCTTGACCTGTCCAAGCTGGAGGCAGGCAAGATGGAGCTGCATCCAGTGCCGACGGATATCACTAGCCTCATAAAGAAAGTGGCCACGTCATTCGAAGTCGCCACAAGTAGAACCTCGGTTCCCCTCAGTGTGGAAATACAGCAAATGCCATTTCTGCAGTTGGATCCACAGCGTATACGCCAGATACTTTTCAACCTCATTGGCAATGCAGTTAAGTTCACTTCAAAGGGTTCCATAACCATACGTGCATCGTATGAAAATGGCACATTCTCCATGTCGGTGTCAGACACAGGCTGCGGCATTTCCGATGAGAACTTAAAGAAACTAATGTCCCCCTACGTCCAGATTCATGACAAGAACAGCAGCATGGGCACTGGTCTTGGACTGGCCATTTGCAAGCAGCTAGCCACGCAGATGCACGGGACCATGGAAATCAAATCCACCTTGGGCAAGGGTTCGGTATTCACACTTCGTGTGCCAAATGTAATCGCCTGCGAGAACGTTGAATCTGAGAAAAATGTAGAGGAAAATAGCAAGGTGCCGAAGCTGGTGAAGCTGGAAGAGGCACTTACCGAGAAGAATATTCTTGTCGTGGATGACCAGAAGCTGAACCAGAGCATCCTTCGCACCATGCTGTCTCGACTCGGTTTCCGCAATGTGCTGGTCGCAGGCAACGGCGCTGCTGCGCTGGAGATTATGAAAAGCGCAGGAAATGTGGACATTGTGCTGACCGATATGTTCATGCCTGTGCTGGATGGCGAAGGGCTGGTGCGCGAAATACGCAAAACGCCAGAGCTTGCAAAGATACCCGTCTATGTCATAACTGCTGACGTGGAAATGCAGGGAGAGTATAAGGCCAAGGGCTTTGACAATATGCTGCTCAAGCCTATTACAATTGACAAACTACAGGATCTTCTGACGCAATACACGCCACATGAATCCTAGAAACCTAGAAGCCTTTCGATATCGGCTTTAATGCCGTTCCATTCATCTGGATTTTGGCAGTCTTTTACGATGCGGTCTGCGTATGTCTTTGTGGGTTCGACGAATTGCAGGTGCATGGGCCTTACGTTGGCCAGGTATTGTTCCGCAATGCTCTCGACTGTGCAGCCTCTTTCTTTTGTATCACGTTGGAAGCGCCTGAGCAATCTAATGTCCGCATCCACGTCCACGAATATCTTCCAGTCCATTAGTTCCCGCAGTTCCTTCCAGTGGAACAGCAAGAAGCCATCCACGACAAGCAGTTTACATGGTTTTATTTCAATTGTCGCATTGGTGCGCAAGTGTATCTTAAAATCATAGATTGGGCATTGTATTGGCTTGCCCTGCTTGAGTTGCTTCAGGTGCGAGATTAGCAGTTCTGTTTCAAGTGCATCTGGATGATCGAAGTTTATGTTTTCCCGTTGCTCCGGCGTCAAGTCAGTTCGAGGCCTGTAGTAGTTGTCATGATATAGGACTGCCGTGTCTGGAAAGGCCTCGCATATCCGTCTGGTCAGAGTAGTTTTTCCCGAGGCGCTGCCACCTGCTATGCCGACGATTATCATGGATGTGTCTCCTTTGCGTGTTGGTGTTTTCTAATTTTGCCAAGACTATAATCCATTTGCATTTGATGTCAATTTAGGATGTGCGCGGTTGTTCTGCGCGTCCATTGGCCGGGCATCAGGACGTGGAATTGCGATTTGCGCTTGCCTGTGGCCATGTTTGGTGATGTATGTGTTGTATTTGCGGAAAATGACCTTATAATATGCATTATCAAAGGACGAAAAAATGGAAACTGATAACAACATTAGGACAACAGTTGTCACGGCAGGTGACAAGGCATTCTCCTGGGGTGCCTTGCTATTTGTGGCGAGCATGAGGAAGAAAGGCATGAATCATCCAGTTATAGTAGGGACAACTGGATGGCCGAAAGAAATGGAGGAGCGTGTCCTTTCACTTGGAGGCGTGACATTGCATGAACTGCCCAAATCAAGGCAGTGCGTGGCTTGCCAGAAGCCCATGCTTATGAACCTTGACGAGATTGAAACCGAATGGGTTTGCTGGGCTGATGCCGATGCTGTATTTGTGGGCGACTGTTCCGAATGGCTTGTCGGTGACAATCCAGATGAAATCACCATACGCAGATATTCCCCTCCACCAGATGACTTTACGCCTGAGAATCTTGAAATATGGCGTCAGGATGTGGAACGCTTCTGCGGCAGTGCAAGAAAAGAAAGCCGATATGCCACGCGCGTGAATACGGCGTTCATAGTTCTTCATCGCAAGTGGCGTCCATTTCTAGCACGCTGGCAAAATCAGATAGCCAAAGTTCTGCCAGCTGATGTGGCAATAATCATGAAGCATGGCTCGCCGTATTTTCAGACTGATGAAAGTGTTCTTGCAAGTTTACTTTGCTTTGATCCTGAGGCCCCGGCAGTGACGGAAAAATACAAGGCCAATGGCAGTGTGGATAAAAGTCGTTATTTTGCTCATTTTGCATACAATCCCAAGCCTTGGCAGATGTGGAATTCATATTCGCTCAAGTGGCACGATGAACTGGCTCTGGTTGTCGATTGGATTGTTGAGAAAGGCATTGTCAAAGCTTCTGAACTTCCGATACCATTAAGGAAATCATGGTACCCATTCTGTCGCACGATTTCTCCATTGGCGCCATGGGTTTGGCGGGCGATTAAACTGAAGCGCAAGTTTTTTTAGGATGAAACCGGTTTCGATGGACAAGATTGATTTTGTGCTGCCTTGGGTTGATGGAAGCGACAAGGCTTGGCTTGCGCAGAAAAGCAAGTACGAGAAGTCAGATACAAGCATGACACATGGAGATGCTGATGCAAATGCCGAATGTCGCTATCGCGATTTTGGACTGCTAAAGTATTGGTTTCGTGCGGTGGAACGTTTTGCACCATGGGTGAATCGCATATTTTTTGTGACTTGCGGGCAGAAACTTGATTGGATGGATGAGGCAAATCCCAAGTTGAGGCTTGTCAATCATACTGATTACATTCCTAGCGCATATCTCCCGACTTTTCAATCCAATTGCATTGAGTTAAATCTGCACCGTATTTCTGAACTTTCCGAGCATTTTGTGCTGTTTAATGATGATGTATTCATTTTGCGTCCCATTGAATCTGATTTCTTTTTTAAGAAGGGTTTTCCTGTCATTCCCTGCGATTTGGGAATACCACGGTGGCTTGGCAGCAGCAACATCAGCCGTGTTGCCTTAAACAACAGTGGTGTGGTGAAGTTGAACTTTGATGAGGAACGCCAGGTTTGGAAACATATATGGAAATATATTGATGTGCCAGCGCTTGGCTTATCACGTGCAGTTAAGAATATTCTCTCCATCGCAGTTAACAGAATCGTGATACATGGTACATTTGGGCATCTGGCGCAGCCTCATCTTAAATCCACGCTAGATGAGATATGGCAAGCCCAGCCTGGTGTTTTGGAAAGAACATCAAGAAGTCATTTTCGCACAGATGACAGCGTAAACCATTGGCTAATCAGCGCATGGGACATGATTTCAGGACGTTTTTTCCCATCGAATGAAAAACGCAAAGGAAATTTCATGACCTTGAATGAGAAAAATCTCTCGCATATATGTGAGTCAATTAGACAGCAGAGTTTTCCCCAGATATGCCTAAATGACAAAGGAAACATGAATAGCCTGGAATATTGTTACCAAGAGGTGGCCAAGGCTTTTGATGATTTGCTTCCAGAAAAATCTTCTTTTGAAAAATGAGAGCCTGTAATTAGTTTTTTTTAAACCAGTCCCTCAAATTGACAATTGGATTGTAGGCAAACAGGAAAAAGGCATCGCTCAACCAGGCCAGCGAGGAATGGCGGACAAAAAGTTTAACAAAGTATCCCGCTATAATGCGGAATTTTGTGGAAGCTTTGGTTAATTCGTCAAAGTCAGAGAATCCATTTGTGAATATCGTGGAAAGGGTTTCTATCCTGTATTTGCGCGGGGTGTTTCTTATTGCCCTTGATGAAAACCAGTAGTAGTAAATCCACATTAGCCAGTGTTTGGCCCACATCGACGAAATCTTATGGTTGAAGCCATCCTCGTGCGAGACCTTTGAATGGAAAGCCAGGAGCGATTTAAGTATGCCTGCGTAGTCTTTCAGAAAATAGTCCGTTTTCTTGGCAAGGGTAGAAACCGAATTTGTTCTTATGCGGTAGATGTAGAATGGCTCATGTATGGGAATGACGCGCTTGGCAAGATAGAGCGCACGCGGGGCAAACTCGCTGTCCTGGCGTTTCAAACCATAAAGGCACTTTAAATCATGCGTGACCAGATGCTCTCGCCTGAAAACGCTCAGTTGCAGCATAGGGCAGGGGGCCCTTTGCCTCTCATAGATCATGATTGTTGCCTCAGGACCTGTCAGTTCACCGTGAAAGTCTGCTGCATAGTTGTCGCGTGTGGGTTCGTCTTTTCCTGTTGTCTCGTTTCGCACAATCATGGCGCATGGATATATGTCGGCTCCGGGACGCTCTGCAATCTTGTCATGGAGCCGCTGAAGCGAGCCTGCTTCAATGGTATCGTCACCGTCCAGGAATATGACATATTCTCCAGTTGACATGTCGGTTCCTGTATTGCGCGATGCCGAACAGGAGCCGCTACGGGGGCCTGTGAATACCTTGAAACGCGAATCATTCCTTGCATATTCGCGGACAATTTCCTCTGTTTTGTCTTTTGATGTCTCGATGCCGATGATGCATTCCCAGTCAGTGAACTGCTGGCTCAACAGTGAATCCAGGCATTCACGCAGATATGGTTCTACATCGCAACAAGGTACAATTATGGAGAAGAATGGTTTCATTTTTTAGTTCCAGATGCAAGCATTAAAGTGTTGCTTATTATATCATCTTTCCATGACTTTTCCAGAAGGAAATGGACAAATAGGATTGCAGATTTCAAGAGTAATGTCATTACTCTCATTCCTAGCAGTCCATTTGCACGGACCATGGCTGCGCAAATAATAGCAATCAGTGAGTCAATTTCATTTGAATCAGATTGAAAATTCAGGAACATAATGTAAAATAATGAAACTTTTGATTTTTTTCATTATTGCAATATGAAACTGGATTTTGTCAAGAACACAAAGCGTAATGTAGTCGCCTCCTTTGTGAACAAGGCTGTTGCGATGCTGTTTCCGTTTTTTCGGAAGACGCTGTTCATGTGGGTACTTGGACCAGGCTATCTTGGTCTCAACGGTCTTTTGTATTCAATACTTGGCATGCTGATGCTGGCGGAACTGGGATTTGGAACTGCCATTGTCTGCTACATGTACAAACCAGTTGCAGAGGATGACAAGAAGCTGCTTTGCGCATATCTCAAGTTTTTCCGCACAGTTTACCGCTGCGTGGGAAGCGCGATATTCGTGGTCGGGCTCTGCTTGTTGCCATTCCTGAGGCGTTTGATACATGGTGACATTCCTGCGGATGTGAACTTGCATTTGGTATTTCTGCTGCACCTTTGCAACACGTCCGCCAGCTATTTTCTATTTGCCTACAGGGGTTCCATTCTTGGGGCGCATCATCGCAACGACATATTGACCCATATCCGAACAGTCACCTCTGTGATTGAGTTTGGCACCATTGCCCTGGTGTTGTATTTCACCCATAACTACTACCATTATGTGCTGGTGACTATTCTGTTCACATTGTTGAACAATATCATGCTGGTCTATGCTACACGGCGCATGTTTCCTGATCTTGTGCCAGAAGGGGCGTTGCCCCAGGAGGAAGTCAAGCGTGTGGTTAGCGATGTCAAGGCAATATTCATGCACAAGGTCGGCTCCGTGGTTTCCCATTCGTTTGACAACGTGGTCATATCCTCGTTCCTGGGATTGGTGGCTGTGGCTGCCTACAACAACTACCATTGCATAAGCCTTGCGGTTGCTGGCATTCCCACTGCGATATGCTATTCCATGACGGGGGGCTTCGGTAACAAGATCCATACGGAAAGCAAGGAAGAGAATTTCAAGTTGCTGATGAAGGTGAACAGGCTTATCATCTGCATTGTAATCTGGTGTACCGCAATGTTGCTTGCATTGTACCAGCCATTTATGATTATATGGACTGGTGGCAAGGAAGGGTTGATACGGCATTTCATGACGCCTTTGCTGCTGGTGATCTGGTTCTATGAAAAGCAGTCCAGAGAAACACTTCGCATGTTCAAGAACGCAGCTTCGCTTTGGCAGCAGGACCGTTGGAAGGCTGTGATAGCCAGTTTCGCAAATCTGGCATTGAACATACTTTTCATCAATGTCTTTCCAGAAGAATACAAACTTGACGGCGTCATATTCGCGACCTTGCTGACAGATGTGGTCATTCAGATGCCATGGGAGTCGTATGCGGTGTTTTCTGGTTTCTTTGGGCGGCAGGAGGCGAAGAAGTACTGGCTTGCGCAGGTCGGTTACCTGGTATTGGCTGTGATCATGGCCATTTTGGCATGGAATACGGTATCTCTGGTGCCATGGGACGGGCCAAGGGGATTCTTGATAAAGGGTTTTGTATCGGCTGCGGTATCCTCAACGCTGTTGGTAGTCCTGTTCCGCGAGGATGTGTTTGAGCTTTTGAAAAGCCTAAAAGGCAAGAACGTTAATTGAATATCTGCCAGTCCTTTTTCAAAGACGGGGGGAATGGCTGTTTTTGCTGGATAGTCTTGTACATTGAGCGTAGTATTCTGACAACAGGGGGAAGACCGATAGTGCGCAAATCCCCAAGAGTGTGGCGCCTTGCAAGCCAGCGCAGTGTGTTGTACAAAGTCCGTTTTCCCGTGGTCTTAATTTCATTGACTGCTTTCAGCCATTGCTCCCTTGCTTCGTCAAGACTGCAAATGGCTTCTTTTTGTGGGCGGAATTTCCATTCCAGGGCCTTTGTGTAAAGTTCGTTGTTGAGCAGACCAGCCCTGTCAATGGCTTTCCATTTGTAGTTGTTGCTTGCGATAAGCCGTGCATCCCCTATGCCCAGAATGCATTTGTTGATGTTC
>JAFSTJ010000558.1 GCA_017450525.1 Victivallales bacterium
CCGCGCACATTTGAATTATCAACCGCAGTGGAAGAAACTGTGGACCAGTTCGAGTATCTTTTCCTGGTCGTTTCCAATATCCGCCCGCAATGTGCGGTCGTTGAATGACTGCAATCCACTAATGATGCCGTCAATCATTGCAGGGCTAAATACGCCTTCCTTTTCGTAGTATGCACGCTGTGCCTGGAGGCAGTCCGCCGAAGCCGCGCAGCTGTCTGGCAGCACCGCCAGTTTTTCAAGCACAGAACTGTGTTCTGCCTTGTGGATGTTCACGTTCACGTATGTCTTTTGGGCGATTTTCAGTGCGTTTGGCATTTCAAAGCCAGTACGGGCTGCGACTGCCATGCCAGCCAGCAGCAGGTTCAGGTTAGCTGAACCATCAGGCGAGCGCAGTTCCACAGTCTGCTTCTGGGATGTCTTGAATGGAGCAGAGGACTCCTGTGGATTTGCCTGTGAGCAGAGGTCCTTGGAACTGGTCCAGCCCAGAGGTACGCGCACCAGGACGGAACGGTTGCGGTCGCCCCAGCATACATTCGTGGGCGCCTCCTGATGAGGTACCAGGCGGAAATATGAGGTTGGATTGGTGTTGCCGAATGCGGTGAGAGACGGTGCCAGCGTCATCATGCCTGCGATGGCGCGTTTTGCATCATCGGAGAGCACGCCGCGTTTGAGCATCTGGTTGTCGCCGTTCTTCATCAGGCGGAAGTGAATATGCAAACCTGAACCAGCCTTGCCGACGGTGATTTTCGGCGCGAATGTCACATTCAGGCCAGAGCGGTATGCCAGATTGCGTATCATCCACTTTGCAAGAAGCAACTGCTCCGCCGCGTCCTCTGCCGCAACTGGCAGGAATTCTATTTCGTTCTGCTCGTAGATCTTGCCATCGAGAGTGAAGTTGCCCACTTCGGAGTGTCCGTACTTGATCTGGCCGCCAGATTGTGAGATGTAGTTCATGCACAACTGCCTGAAGTCGCCGAATTTTGTATAGGGCGCGGATTCATGGTAGCCCTTCTGGTCGACTGCGGGGAACTCGCCCTCGTCTTCGGCGATGACGTAGTATTCCAGTTCGCCCATTGCCTGGAATTCCATGCCAGTTGCCTTTGTGAATGCCTGGCATGCCTTGCGTGTGGTGTATTCAGGTGAACTTTCCAGCGGGTCCCCGTCCTTGTTGAAGAAGGAGCAGAGTAGATTCAGTGTTGGCAGTTCGCTGAATGGGTCAAGGTATGCGGTGCGGAAACGCGGCACCACGTAGAGGTCGCTGCTGCTTGCCTCGATGAAGGGGAACAGGCTGGAGCCATCCACACGCTCGCCGCAGGACAGAATTTCGTCCAGATATGCGCCGTCATTGATGACGAAGTTAAGTGTTTTTATCCTGCCGTCGCCTGCTGGATACTGGAAATTGATGTGGCGAATGCCCTTTGCCTTGATGTATTTGACCAGATCGCTTTTGCGGAAATCCGCTGGATTCTTGTCCAATTCCGCTGCAAGACTGCGGAACGAGTAGTCCTTCATTTTCTCCATTTTGCCGTGTTTCTCCCGTTTGAATTATTGTTTAACAAAAAATGTATTATTTAACAATATTTGTTATTATTTAACAAAATATGTATTTTTAACAAAAAATGTAATGGCGGAAGTTAATGCAATTTTGCAATTTTACAAGCTGGATTTAGGAATAATGTGTACAGACTGAAACGGGGAATATATTTAACGCAGAGGCGCAAAGGCACAAAAAGGACGGTGTTTATTTATACAAAAGTCTTTGTGATGCAATGATTTTTCCGCTGGCTGTCGCCAGCGGCACCCGACAGTTTGTGCCTCTGATGCCTTTTAACTATTCGGTGATGCTTTCTGCACGGCGGATATACATGTCCTGCTCTGATTTATCCATTGTCGTAAAGCGGACATTCCAGCCTGCGACGCGTATTTGCAAGCCCTTGTATTTTTCTGGTGTTTCCTGGGCTTTCCTGAGTTCATCTGTGTCAAAGATATTGAAATGCACGGCAACGCCGTTGCCTGCAAAATACACACGTAGCAATTGTCTCCAGGCAACCAGACCATCCGCGCCCTTTACTGAACTGGGGTGCATCATGATATCCAGCGGGTAATCGCCTGGAAACGAGGCGGCATCAACAGAGAGCACGGATTTTATCAAGGCGGTTACGCCGTTGATGTCCGAACCCATTCGTGGCGAAGCGTTTTTGGACATTTCCTCGCCAGCGAAGCGCCCGTCTGGTGTTGCTCCAGTCAATTTTCCTTCTATGACAAACTGCTTTGCACAATGGACAGAGGCTTTCCACTGGCCGCCGCGGGCATTGGGCCTGCCGTTGATTTGGTTTCCTATCGTTCGTGAAAGCATCTGGGCGAAGCGGTCCACCTTGGGAATGCCGTTTCCGTAGCGTTCCTTGAAAGACAGGATTTTCTGGTGCAGCATTTCGAAGCCTTCCCAGTTTGCATTCAGGGCATTGGCGAGTTCCTCCAGAGTGAACTGCTTCTTATTGTATACAAGTTCCTCCACAACGGATAGCGCGTCGATTGCGGAGCCGAAGCCTGTGGTGAGGAAGGATGTTGCATTGTTGTCGCATCCGTCGGCGAAAGCGTCTCGTCCAGTCCGCAGGCTGTTGGGTATTGTTGCGGAAAATACATTTGATGGATTGTATGAGGCCAGATGCGCCTCAAGTTCATTCCCCACGCTGATATTCGCTTCTATAATCCAGGAAAGTTCATTGATGTAGAGGCGGTAGAAGTCATCAAATGTCCTTAATTCATCCAAGGGCGGGACTGCCACGCCGAGTTCTTTGCCTGTCTGCTTGTCAATGCCATTGTTGAAAATTACTTCGAATGGCTTGAGCATGTTCAGGTGACCAAGACCAGTTGTGTTGGTGTGGACGCGCCCGTGACTGTTGACTTCATAGCAGCCCCGTATATCGCAGGTGCGGGCGTCTTCCTCGGTCATGCCATGTGATGTCATGATATGCCGTATCCCCTCCTCGCCGACAAGAACTATGCTCTGGTGCTGGTCGCGTATAAGGGCGAGTACCTTGTCAATGAAATTGTCAGGCGTGTTTTTGGCAATCTTGATCTGGATTTTCGGTGTGGGCAGGTGCAGTTTGGCAGCCTCGTCCAAGATGAAATGTGTCAGGTGGTTGATTTGCGTGGTGCCGTCCGCCTTTGTGCCACCCAGATAGACTGGCTGTCCCCAATAGTTGTCGATGGAGCCCCATTGCATGAAGAAGTGGTCGAACATCTCCCGCATCTGTTCATCGGTGAAAGTACCGTCTTTCAGGTCGCGGTCGTAGAATGGCGTCAGCATCCAGTCTAGATTGCCCAATGAACGCACTTGCATGTGGTCGATATGCTCGCTGAACATGAAATAAAGATAGATAAGTTGCAGTGCATCGAAGAAGTTCTGCGGTGCTCCATCATGCAGTCTCTGCAGGGAGGCGGCCACAACGTCGCATCGTTCATTGTTGTGTGTTTTTGCCCGTTCGATGAAACGCTCCAGCATGCGCAGGATTGCTTCGTATGTTATGCGTATGCCCTCGAAATAAGCCTCGGTGCTGGCATCCAGCGTGCCTTGTGCACGATGTTTTTCACGCCAGTCCATGGCATTGCGAAGCAAGCCAGGGAAGCCCAGGCGAAACACCATGTCCCATTCGGGAACGGAATGGTCGAAATCAACCCAGATGTTGGAGGCGCCTGACAGATTGAGCAGCTCCCACAGTTTCAGCTGCTGTATGGGGATGCGCTTGCGCAGTTCCTTCAGCAAGGCAGTCATAGAGCAGGGGCGGCGTTTCCAGCATCCGAATGCAGGAAAGAAATCATGGGGATCAACCTCAATCTGAAGATTGTCCGCCAGGAAAGCAAAGGCCTGTGCCTTGATGATGGGCGTTGGCGCATCAAGTTCTGCGAAGCGTACAATCTCATTTGCGGCTGCCTCTTGGTCAATGCCAGTTGCGGAATCAAATTCAGGTGCCTGGAATTTCTTCCAAAGATAGGCTTCGTCCTGTGCGTAAGTTCCGAAAATCATATCAGCTCCCCTATATTTTGTGATTTTTATATCAACTTTTCCTGTTCTAGAAAGGCTATGATCTCATCGGCCAGCAGGCTGCTGCCCTCGTCATTGTAGTGTACCCAGTCACGATGGAGGGTGTAGCATTTCCTTTGGGCAAAGTCCCCTAATTCATTGATTTTGACGCCTAGAGGGGCGAGTGTCTCTCTGGCAATCTGGTTGTAGAGGTCGATTTCCGCATTGGATCGGTATGCCCAGGACGCCTGCTCCTCTATGACTGGTGTCGTTGTGGCGAAGACGACCTGTGCCTTTGGGAAAAGCTGGCGTATCCTGGTCAGCACACGCGCCAGCATGTAGCGGTACATGTCTGGCGGTGTGAGCGGGTCCTTGTCAAAATGGATTTGAGTTGGCACATTTTCAGGTAAGATTGTCTCTCCCGCCGCCTCTCCGTCATTTCCAACAGTATCGGCATTCAGATGCACCACGTCCCAAAGGCCATTGTTCCAATGTACGACATGGATTTCTGGCAGGGAGAGGCTTCCTTTCCATTCTTGTAGCGCCCGCAGCGTGTATTGGGCGAAACGCCCATTGTCTTCGGAAAAGAAAACATTCATTTTCCCCGCAAGTTTCTCCTGTACGAATGAGTCATAGCCCTTGCGGATGGAATCGCCTAGCAATAGCAGATTCTTCATTGTTACCTCCACTGATAAGATTTTGCTGGTACTATAGCATAATGTTGTGGCATTATAACAGCATGATATTCAAATTTGGCTTGATAAGGGGATGACTGCGCCTATGTTGGCGGCTGTATCGTCAATTTCTATGCGCGTTGATTGAAGAAAAACTGACCTGTCCATTTGCTTTTCCAAATCTCCCAATGTATAATATGCCTGTTGTTAAACTAGTTTAACAATAGGAAAAAGACGTTTTTTGGAGAGTGGATGATAGGGCTTAAGGACATAGCGCTGGAGGTAGGCGTCAGCAAGGCGACGGTTTCGCTGGTGCTGAACAATGGCAATGTGCATGGGCGTATGATATCGCCAGAGGTTTCGGCACGCGTACGGGCAGCCGCGGAAAGGCTGGGCTATGTTCCAAATGAGATGGTGCGCTCCATGATCAAGGGGCGCAGCCATACGATTGCGCTGCTGGCATCCTTTGATCCTTTCATGCTTCCGATTATCCAGGGCTATTCTGACATGGCTGCCGAGCATGGCTATTCATTGCGCCTGATTTCAGTTGGCAATGATGTAAACGCCGCCTTGAGGAAAGCGCTTGAGTATCGCGCCGAGGGTATAGCTGCCTTGTCTCTTGATCCGCAGTTGCGCAGAACCATATCTCCTGATTTCTATCAACGGGACATACCGACGCTGGGCTTGTCGCAGGAGACGCGCCAGGGCAATCCTTTCTTTGATCAAACCGGCTCGGCTGCTCTTGCTGCGGATTATCTGGTGGGGCTGGGGCATCGGCGCATTGTCTGCCGCCACACAAGCTCTGAAATCGCCAACACACGACTGGATGGCTATCGCCAGACGATGGCAAGGCATAATTTGGCTCCTCTGGAGATACTTGAGGATGATGGCGTTTCGCCGTTGCTTTCATTGCAACCAGACGCCGTCTTTTGTACCAGTGACCGCTTGGCATTGCAACTCATGCAGGAACTGTATGCCAGGCGCATATTTGTTCCAGAAGCCTTTTCCATAATGGGTTTCGGCAATACAGATGCCGCCGAACTGTCTTCCCCTTCGCTGACAACTGTGAATGAGCCGTATTACGAGACGGGCCGCGACTGCTGCCTGTCATTGCTGCACCACATCAAATACGGCGAACCACTTGATTTGCCCAAGCGGTTGGGCACAATTATCCAACGCAATTCAACCACTAGAAAATAAGACGAGGAATACTAATGCTTGACCAGAAATTCACTTTTCATTATGATGACGCGCCGCTGGACGTGTCATTCCTTTTTGCTGACGAGGTGCCCGCCGGGAAGCATGGCTTCCTGCAAGCCAAAGACAGCGAGTTGGTGTTCGAGGATGGCACGAAGGCCCGCTTCTGGGGCAACTTGCTTAATTCTGCTGCCTGCTTCCCAGAGCATGCGGATGCGGACAAGGTGGCACGCCGCCTGGCAAAGTTCGGCGTCAACCTGGTGAGGCTGCATCAATTCGACGCGCAGTGGGCCACGCCAAACATCTTTGCATTCACGAAGGGGGCGCCTATGGACAGCACCCGAAAACTTGATGCCACCAGTCTGGACAGGCTGCACTACCTAGTGGCGGCTTTGGAACGTGAAGGCATATACATCTATGTGGACTTGCTGGTTTATCGTACTTTCAAGGCAGAAGATGGTGTGGAGGCATACGATAAACTGCCGCCCAACGGTGCCAAGCCATACACTCTCTTTGACGAGCATCTTATTGAACTCCAGAAGGAATATGCCCGCCAGTTATTGCTGCCCGTCAATCCCTATACAGGCAAAAGCCTGGCAGAAGACCCTGGCGTGGCGGCTGTGCTTATCACCAACGAGAACGATATGTTCTGCAAGTATTGGGCAGTGGTCATAGAGCCATACGCGAGCAATATGCACGCCATATATCGTGAGTGGGCCAAGCAGAACGGCGTGGACTGGGAGCCTGAAGCGTTTGACTACAGGCACCGCGACCCAGAGCCAGACCTGCTTCGCTTCTACCATGAGGTGCAGCGCAAC
>JAFSTJ010000559.1 GCA_017450525.1 Victivallales bacterium
CTGTGAATGGTGAAAATACCCTAATGCCGTACACCTTTGCAAGATATAGCTTGTATTGCAGCGGGATGTTATTGTCAATTATGGTGCCTGAAAATCCCTGGCATTCAAAATACCTGACTGCCACATAAACGTAACGAGGGTGCTTCAGTAAAGTCACGTACTTTTGGCGGTAATCATCTGGATGCGTTGTTTTCCAAAGTGCTGCATTTTTGGCCATAAAGTCAAACGGCAGCTGGCAGTCATGCGTAAGCATGTATTGGAATGCATCTTCGAGCAATGCGCCTGCCTTTTTCAGAATCTTTGTCATTTCCTGTGTCATTGTCTAACTCCTGTTTTGAGGTGGAAAAAGATGGTAAAAGTTAAAACCGCTACAATTAAAAGACTTGTTAAACTTGCGAACCGAGAGACTATGTTCTGCCTGACATACGCCCTGCGAAACGGCTATTTCCAAGACAAGGAGAGTGTGTGCTCCGTTGAAGAGGCATCCTGTCTCTATGAATACCTTGGACGCAGCCTTGGTGCCGATATTGCAATGGACATTGCCCGTGCCGCAGGCACGGATTTCCATTTCTTCCAGTGGCATTGTCTCCGCCTGGATGAACTCCGCAATCTCCCAACTGGCAAGGCGCTCTGGTGGTACAAGCGAAAAATCAAGGCTCTTCTGCCATAGTTGAACTTTCTCCTTGCCTCATTTGATATTTTTTTTCACAGCCTCCGTATATATTATGCAACACAAAAACGGAGGTTTGCTTTATGGACACTCATCGCGACATCTTCTTCAATTGCATCGCCGACATCAAGTACACTGCAATCTACGGCGGCATGGTGGCAAGCCGCCTTGACCGCATTGGCATTGTCATTGATTCGTTTCTGGCATTTGTCCTGTCTGGCGCGTTTTGCTCGTTCTGGATATGGCAGGGGCATCCAAAGACCATAGCCACCATCATGCTTGTTGCGGCGTTCCTGCAAATGCTCTCCGGCAAATTCAGCCTCTGTGCAAAGGCTGCACGGATCCGCGCGGCCTGCAAGTTGTTGAACAGCCTTTACATCGAGGCGCGGGACAAGTGGCGCGGCCTGGACATGTCCAATGCGCCAGATGAGGAATACCAGAAATGCTCGGCGTATTTCGACGCCAGGGAAAAGGATCTCACCGACATGGCCGATGCCGATATTGTGCATTTCGAGGGCATTCGCAGCAAAGCGTCTGCCATCATGGAAAGCCAACTCAAGTTCGATTTCCACTAGAGTTGCCACTATTTCCGCCCGTGTTTGGCTTGGGTGGCGTCTTTATTGTCACATTAGGCGGCTTGGCACCAGTCCAGCCGCCCTCTAGATTCTTACCCGCCTGGGGTGTGTAATTGGTGTTGATTTCCTTCATCCTCTACCTCCGTTGCTGCTTGTTTCTGTTCCTCCACCACGCCTACTTCCGCGCCTTCATCAGTTGCAGAACACGCACCTTGCACTCCGCGCACATCTCGCTGTCACTTCTTCCCGCCCTGCCTTGTGTTGTACTCTATCTTGGCGACAGTCTCGGTGAACCAGCCAACCGTAGCCATGGTGAGTGCCGAGGATATTAGAAGAATCATCATTGGTATGCTGGAGACGGTGTTGATGTGCAATATTTCGAGTAGTAGTGGCGATAGTAATCCCAATGCAAACGCAAGCCAGGCTAGGCCATAATGAAAACTGGCGATTGAGGGTCGCTTGAATGTCTCCAATTTTGACAATGGCAAATTCTGGGGTGGTGTATTCTGCTGTGCATTGTCGGTTGTAAGTTGCTTGGATATCTCCTGCTGCGCCTTGCTTTCATTTTTCGGGACGTACTCGACGTACTCGTGGGGCTTATCGCCTGGATTGCGCTTCCTCGGGCCAATGTTTATGAGTTTGTCTGGCGTTGCCGCGCTGGCTGAAGTCAATGGGAAATCCTTGCCGCAGGACGGGCAGTTCGCCATTGCGCCTTCCACGAAATCACCGTCTTCCAACTCGCATCTTGTCTTGCAAAATGGGCATACTACAGTCTTCATCCTCTACCTCCGTTGTTGCTTGTTCTTGTTTCCTCACGCTTGCTTGCTTTCGTCAATGATGTCCATGGCGCGTGCATCTTGTCATATTTTTCCGCGCCTCCGTATATAATGCAGTTAGCAAATTACAACGGAGGTGCAGAATGATTGATGTGTATGCGAAATTGCCTGGATTATGGAAAACGCTGGCGATGGCATTTGTCCAATGGTTTAGATTTACCCCGCTGAACTTTATCTACCATAAAGGCAAGAACTTCGATGACTATGTAACCATAATCGACCTGACGCCAGAACAGGGCAACAGGGTTATGCGGCAGTTGCTGCTTAAATGTCGGGAAATGGAGTCTCTTCAAGCCGCACCAGAGGAAGCTCAACGATGTGGACAAGAGTGAAGCGCGTGTATGTCCCGTCCGTTTCATCACGAACGACGGGGCGTCCATTTTCAACGCATCTCATTTCAACCATGCCTTCTTTTCTGTGTACGCCGCCTCGTGTCGGCACCTCAATTACTTCCCTTGTGACCCTGATGGTGTAAACCGTCCCTGATTCTGTCCTTGCCTTGAAATAGCCTTCCTTCATCCTCTACCTCCGTTGTTGCTTGTTTCAGTTCCTCCACCACGCCTACTTCCGCGCCTTAATCAGTTGCAGCACGCGCACCTTGCACTCGGCACACATCTTGCCGTCATCAAGGATTGCGCTCTGCAACTGGTCCAGCAGGGGACCATCCAGCGCGGACTGCGTGACGTTCCCGTTTATCGCTGTTGCATTACCGTGCACAGGGGTGGCGTTCGCCACGGCGTTGCCTACGCTTGTGGCACCACTGGATTTCACTAGTTCGTTGAATATGTCGGGAAAAAGTAGCATCAGCGTCTCTATCTTTATCTTCTTGAACTGGTCTGGCGATTTGTTTAGCAATAGATTTACGTAACTTTGGGAGATGCCGCCTTTCTTTGCAATCTCCTCGTTTGTCATTCCATTGTCGCGCATTACGCGCAGATTCTGCTGAAGAATTTCCCAAAATGTCATAGTTGCCTCCATTGTAAATACACGTTTTTTCTACTTTTTTTTACGTAAATATAAGATTTTTAAAGAAAATGCGATTTAATGACTTGATAATTATGAATACATTGATAGAGTAACGACCAATTAATTGATAAAGGACTTAAAAGTTGGAGGTTTTAAATGGTAGTAAATGTTGAACTCACGCCTGATTTGGTGGAGATTTTGACCAAGATTATGGAAATGGACCAATCCAAAAGCAAGGCGCAAGCAATTCGCAAATCAATCAAATGGTATGGTTTTTATTTAGAGAAAAATATGAATACATTGATAATCAAGGAGGTAAACAATGAGTGAAGATGCGGTCAAGAATGAGATAACTGTAACACCTTTTGATAAAAAGGATGTGCGTGTTATCTGGCGTGATGAAGCACCGTGGTTTTGCGCTAAAGACATTTGCACAATCTTGCAAATAAAGCAATCGCAAGAAGTAGGGCGAAAATTGGATGCCGATGAGTTTACCACTGTGGTTTTAACCCACAGTGGAAGGCCAGTCAAGAACATTTTTGTTTCAGAGCCTGGACTTTACCACTTGATACTGTCGGCACGCAAAAATGAGTTAGTGGCTCCATTCCGCCGGTGGGTGACGCATGACGTCCTTCCCAGCATCCGCAAGACAGGGGCTTATGCGATGCCTGGGACAGGCGCGGCGCGTTACGACGGCATGCTGAAGAATGCCGCCAGCATTGAGTTTGGGCAGTTGAAGTTCCGCATCGCCCAGATGATATACAACGAGGGGCTGACAGGCGATGAACTTCACGCCGCCATTGACGGTGCGCTGATGGAGTTGGCAAAGGGCATTGCCCTTAACTATGACGCCGCCCGCTGGAACACGCCCGCGCCAGATGCGACAGTCAAGCGCCTGGACGCGAACTTCAGTCAGTTCGGCCAGTTCCAGCGCCCATCGCGCATGGAGCTCATACAGACTAAGGGAGGGTTCTATGCTTGACGATGATTGGAAGAAGATACTTTGCGGTTGCCTTGTGCCGGTGGTATTGCTGGTCATCCAGTTCTTCCTCATTGCGCTGGCCTGTTGGCTGGTGTGCAAATGCGGAAATTGGCATTTCCGCTGGCTTTACCCCATAACGGCAAATGTGCTGATGATACTCTTGTTTCCAGGTTTCAAGAAGAAGACAGGGAGGTAAAAATGGAAGAATTGGATTGCATAGACCTGTTCGTCGTCAGCGTGATGTGGACTGCGGCTGTGGCGCTGCCAGTCTTTGTGCTGCATGGGCTTTTCGCCTTGGGCCGCAGGCTTGTCCGCTGGAAGGGCAAGGGCTAGCGCGTTCTGTTCGCGGGCATTACGGCCCGCGAAACCGACTTTGGCGCAGGGGAAAGGTGTTTTTCTTTAACCGACTAATGTTTTGCCTAAAAATAGAGTAATCCCCGTGCCTCGGACCGTTTTCCGAGGCAGCGCCAATGCTGGGACGGCGGCTCTCCCAGAGTTCCAAACCGCCACCATTTTCTTCGTGATCGGCAGAAATTAGGACAAACTGAAGCACGAAAAGAGAGGGACGGCGGCTCTCCCCTAAACCGCCACCAAAAGCAAAAACAACGGAGGTAACATGAAACACAATCACATCATCGCAAGCAACCACATCCACACCCTCGTATGGAGAGCAAGGTAAATGAGCAACTTCAGATTCATTGATCTCTTCTGTGGCGGTGGAGGCAGCATAACAGGCGCAATCAATGCGCTCAATGCCGCTGGCATCGCATACGAGGGGCGCGGCTTCAACCACTGGGATATTGCAATCCGCACCATCCAGGCGAACCATCCCGAAATCGTGCCTGACCTTGCGAAGGCCTGCGCTCCCATTGAATCCGTGCTGCCCGACGAAGTCTTCGCCACGGATCCGCAACGCATCGATGTCATCTGGGCATCGCCTTCATGTACGCATCACAGCATCGCCGCAGGCGGCAAGCCGAAGAGCAACCAACTGCGCAGCCAGCCAGAACATCTGCTGCCATATCTGCGGCTTACCAAGTGCCGCAGGATGTACATAGAGAACGTCAAGGAACTGCGGGACTGGGGACCGCTGCTGGACAGAGACACAGTCTATCAGGGGAAACGCTACAAGGCAGGCAGTCCAGACCCACGGAGGAAGGGGACCTATTTCAACCTGTGGTACCGCGAGATAAAGGCGTCTGGCTACCATGTGGACATGCAGATCATGAATGCGGCGGACTATGGCGCCGCCACATCAAGGGAACGCCTCATCATCCAGGCGGTCAGCAAATCCACTGGCGAGAAGATAGTCTGGCCAGAACCGACGCATCAGCGAGAGCCAGGGCTATTCGCCTACAAGCCATGGCGCACTGCGGCGGAAATCATCGACTGGGGCATCAGGGGAGAGAGCATCTTCGACCGCAAGACGCCGCTTTGCCAGAACACCTTGAAGCGCATCGAGGCGGGAATCAGGCGCTACTGGGGAGAATGGGCGGAACCCTTCATCGCAATTCTGCATGGGGAGAGCCGAGTATTCCGCATGACGGAAGACTGCATAAAACCTATATGGCTGGACCAGTCGCATACGAAGAATAACGGTGTATGCGGGACAATCAGCGAACCGTTGAACACGATAACATGCTCCCACGGCACCCACTCAATCGTGATGCCATTCCTGGTCCGCTACAACGGCGGCGATGAACGCATACACGGCATGGATGCGCCATTGCCAGTAATCGACACTTCCAACCGCTATGGAGTGGTGCAGCCGCTTTTCATTCCGCAGCAGTCCTGCGGAACGGTCAAGACAACGGATGTCCCGCTTTCAACCATCGCCACAGGCGGGGCAATCGGCCTTGTTGAGCCGTTGATCCTGAAATACTATGGGAACGAGGCGGGCGCGAACACAGCCGAAAAGCCGCTGGGCACCATCACAACCAGGGACCGCTTTGGACTGGTCCAGGGGCGTGTGCTTACTATGCCTGACGGACGGCAATACAAACTGGACATAACGCATCGCATGCTGACCGCCACCGAACTGGCGCGGGCAACCAGTTTTCCCGATGGGTACATCTTCTGCGGCGGCGACACAGCCGCGAAGAAGCAGATCGGCAACGCGGTGCCGCCCGCTTTGGCGGAGGCGCTGTACAGGGCAGTCCTGGCCGCATGAGGAATAAGGAGAAAGAGGTTGAGTGCTACTGCACTGCGCCAGACCTGTGGGCGTTGATTAACACACCCGCATTGCCGCTGTTCAGTTGCCGCAACTGCCAGAACTGCCGCGACATCGGGGGCGGCCACATCGGCTGCCATGGCAAAGGCGTGCGTTCCGATGATGGCAGAGAGGGCCAATGGTGCACGATTTTTAAACCAATAGGAGAACAACAATGACACGTGGAGAATACGAACAACTGTCGCTGAAGTATTGGCAGCATTACCAGCACGCCTGCGAAAAGCACCCGTTCTTTGCGGATGCCGTTATGTATCCGCATCCGCTTGAAGTAATTGAAGGTGCCAGCGATAAGTGGAAAAACATAACAAGGAAACATAATCAGAGAACTATTTCTTTGTTTAAGAGCATTGCCAAAGGTAAGAAAAAACTTAGAAACACGGAGCCTTCTGCTGAAAATGTTCTGGATGCAGAACTGTGCGAAATCTGGCTGGCTGCCGCCGAGGACAATCTGGAGCAGGCGCACTATGAGATTGCCGATGCAATCGCCGTGCTAATTCGCCTGGATGAACAGTTGGAGGAACTGCACCAACGCCAACTTAACCCAAGCGCATACAAGGACAAGAA
>JAFSTJ010000560.1 GCA_017450525.1 Victivallales bacterium
CCCCCCCTCCCATGTTTTTTGTTATCTTGCGCCAATATTGTGCTTATTGGGCGCGTTATTTTTCATGAAATGCTTTGTCGAAATGTAAGGTCATAATCAAGGAGGAGAAAACGAAAATGGGAAAGAAACTTGTCTTGTATGGTGTGGTAGGCGTGTTGATTGTGTTGCTTGGCGTGTCGATCGCCTGCAATTTATACCAGAAGCAATTGCTTGGGGAATTGTCCAAAAAGACAGAGAATGTGGACGCTCCAGCGGGGGGAGGCAAGGAGGCCCCAAAGACAGCCCGTGAAAATGTGGTTGCTCCCGCAAATTTAGGACCTACATTGAATTTTAATACCCTTCCAGGTTTTGGCGAGGACAGTTCCAAGGAAGAGGACTGCAGTCCTGTCTTGAAGTTTAAGGGATGCTATTCAGATGTGGACTTTGATGAGGAGGGTATTCCCTATTGCAAGTCAATAACACTCAGGCTTAAAAATCTGGCGGAGAACAATTTCAAGGAAACCCTTGATGCAATAAAGATACAGCCGCAACCATTGCAATTGGACAGGATAGTCGTGTGTGACGGCTCCGTGGAATTTCAGGGGTTGTTTGAAGTCGCAAAGGAGTACTTGGTTTTCATGCCCAAAGGCACTTTGACCATATACGGCAAAACAGAGGAAGACGCGAGTTTTGTCGCGAGGACCAGCGGTGGCAGACCCGTTCTTTCCTTTACTGATGAAGGCAGATACTATCCCATAGGGGTGGGCAGCGGGCGCAAATGCACCATTGCCCTGGATGTGTATAGGCTTGACAAAGTGAATGTGACAATATGGCGCGTGCCACGTGAGAATATGGACGTGGCAGGCGTGATGAGCGCCAGAAGATATTCCGAAACCGCTGAAGAGATAATGATAAAAATGGCGGAGAAGGTATACGACGTGCCGTCCTGCATGAAAAGAAAGCAGAGGCTGGCGCTGGATATTGGCGATATGCTCAAGGAACTCAAGCCTGGCATCTACATGATTAAATTGGATCACAGTGTAAGCAGCAATTATAACGAACTGCCTTATTACATTGGTGGCAATTATGAACTGGAAATGGTGTTGAGTGACTTGGGCATTTCCACCACATCTGCTCCTGATAGCAAGGGCCTGGCTGTGTTTGTGCGCAGTTTGGACACGCAGAAGGGCGTGGCGGACTGCAAGGTGCGTGCCTATACCAACAAACGCGTGTTGCTGGCGGAGGGAGTGACTGGGCAGGACGGTACTGTGTTGCTTGATTATTCCAAGGTGGACAAGCGCAGGGCAATGGGCTCCTTATTCGTTGTCGCGGAGAAGGATGGCGATGTCACATATCTGGCCTTGAATGGCAACAGCGAACTATCCAATGCGGAATTCAAAAACGAGGGGCGCAATTTCAAGGAGATGAGGGCTTTCATCTACACCGAACGTGGCATATACAGGCCAGGAGAGGTGGTGGAGGCCTCGGTGTTTGTGCGCCGCTACACGAAGGAAGGCTTTGTTGGTTGCGCGTTGCGCTGCGAGATGGACCTGTATGATGCAGAGGGGCGCATAGTCGGTCGGAAGATGATTGACACGAACAAGGAGGGGTTCGGTTCCGCCTCGTTCCAGCTAAACAGCGATGCCCGCGGTGAGAACTATGTTGTGAAATGCGGCATTCCAGGTGAGACGCCGTGGATTTTCCATACAATTTACGTTGGCGCCTTCACGCCTGACAGGATCAAACTCAAGTTGTCATCCACGAAGGAAGTACTTCAGGAAAACGAGATTGTCGAGTTTAAAGTCAGCGGCAAGTATTATTTCGGAAAGGAGCTGGAAGGCGGTTCCCTGAAGATGAACATGTACGTTATGGACAGCTATTTCCCCCGCCATTGGAGTGGGTATTCAGTCGGGGGGGAGGCCGTTGAATTAGAGTTTTATGAGCTGGGGACAATTTGGGAAAAACGGTACAAGACGTTGAATGACGAGGTGTTCCAGGTGCCAAACTTACGCCGTGCCCTGGAGAATGTACATTGCAGTATGGACAAGCCATTTAGCATGCGCGTGATTGCCACTGCAAAGGAAGGCGGCGAGCGCGCCATATCCGCCATGGCAGATTTTCTCTACAGTCCCCAGCGCCTGTATATCGGCCTTAAGAAAGCCGCGGACAAGGACAGGGATGTGGAAATTGACTGCCGCTTGCTGACTTTCAACAAGGATGACCTGAGGGAGGATGACAAAATCAGGGCAGATGTCAAGCTTGTGAAATTGGAGTGGAAATATGCCTTGATTGAGGATGGCGGCGTCAGAAAAAGGCAGTGGCGCGAGGAAGTGGTCAGCGAAAGGAGGCTGGATGATGTGGATATTGCGTCAAATGGAACTGTGCTGACTATCAAGGAGCTGGACTATGGCCATTATCGGCTGCATGTGGGAAAAAGTGAGCTGGATTTCTACCATTGGTGGGGTGACGGCGGCAGCACCCGCAGCTCGAATCCTGCGGTGCTGACAGTGACCTCCGATGCGGAGAAATACATGCCAGGCAGCACAGCCACGCTGACTTTTGATGCCGCGAGGGGCGCACTGCTCATTGCCGCTGGCGAGAACAAACTGGAGGATGTCAGGGCAATTGACACTGTGCCTGGCAAGAACAGCTTCAAGCTACCTATTCCTGCTCATGTGGTGGGTGACAGTTATTTCGTGGAATTGTCCTTGCTGAACTCTGGCAAGACAGAGAATGACGACATGAGCCGCTCATACGCATTGCTGAGGCTGCCGATTGACCAGGCATCCCGCAAGGCGAAACTGGAAATGCAAGCGCCTGAAATCGCGGAGCCAGGAAGGGAAATTGACGTGACACTGAAGGCGCTGGACTTCGAGGACAAACCCTTGAATGGCACGGTGCAACTTTATGCAGTGGACGAAGGCATACTGGCCTTGACTGAATACAAGACGCCAGACATATTCGGATTCCTGCATGGAAAATACTACTGCGATTTCCAGACATACGACATCTATTCCAGAATATTCCCAAAGGCAGGTATGAAGGCACCTCACAAGATTGGTGGTGATGGCGCGTTTGCTGGCTTGCGCATGGAGGATGTAAAGAACAGAGAGAATGCAATCGTGGTTCTGCCAGCTGCGGACATTGTCAATGGTGTGGTTTC
>JAFSTJ010000561.1 GCA_017450525.1 Victivallales bacterium
AAGCAAATCAAAAGACCTGGTTACAAGAAGTTTTCCAAGGAGAACGTAATGGAGTTGCACAATAGAAAACAATGTTTCGAGCAACTTATAGAACAGAAGTTGCCCATGTTTCGAGGAATTGCATTTCGCATCCTCAAGAATGTCAACGACGCTGATGACGCCATACAGGATGCACTGCTGAAGGCATATCAGCGTTTTGGAACCTTCAGGAACGAGGCTGATCTTTCCAGTTGGGTCAGCCGCATTGTCATCACATGCTGCTATGACCTGCTGCGGAAACGGCAGCGCGAAAAGGAGGCGCTGGAAGGTTATGAGCCAGACAACGAGACGCCGACGGACACCAGCGAACTGGAAGAGGCAATCGCCGACCTCCCAGAACCCTATCGCGACGCCATAACATTCGGCGTCCTTTCTGGAATGGACGGCAAGGCCGCGGCAGAATTACTCGGCATTTCACAGAACACTTTGTATCAGCGGATTTTCAAAGCCAAGCAAATGTTAAAGATTGCCCTCCAGGCAAAAGGAGAATAACTATGATGACCGAAGCACAACTTGATATACAACTCAAAACTCTCCAGAATGTCGCTCCTGCGGAAAATGACCATTTCGCATCTGTGGAAGAGTTCAAGAAACGTTTCTTTGATCGCGCAAAGGCTATTGATATTACAAATGATGATGCAGAGGAAGAGCCTTTGTCAGAAACAACGGTGGCTGCTGCCATTCGCCCCAGTGCTTCAATCATGGAACGCCTTTTCGGTGGCAAGTCAAAGAGAGTGGCTTCCCTGCGCAAGCGCGAGTGCATGGCTGGTTTCGTTGGCAATATATTGCCTAGTGCTTGCTTTGCCCTTGGCAGCAGCAGCGCTAATGTCCAAGAGCCTGGCATGGACTTTATGTCGTCAGCCAGTTTGTTGCCAGACGATTTCAATACGGAGGAGTTCCGCTCTGTGAACGAGCGTCCATTTGTGGCCGCTGCTCGCAATCCGCTCTCCACATTTGGCGCGGACGTGGATACCGCAGGCTACACCAATGCACGGCGCATGATAATGGAATTCAATAGGCTGCCTCAGCAGGATGCGGTACGCATAGACGAATTCCTGAATTACTTCCGCTACAACTACCAGCAGCCTGAGAATGCAGTTCTGCGCCCCCATTTCGAAATGTCGGACGCGCCATGGGCGCCAGAACACAAACTCCTGCTGGTGGGTCTCCAGGCACGGGACATCGACAAGGAAAAACTCCCGCCCTCCAATTATGTCTTTCTCATTGACAACTCGGGTTCCATGGATGGAGAAATGCACCTGGTTAAAGAGGCTATGAGCACGCTGGCGAGACAACTTCGCCCGCAGGACAAGGTAAGTGTGGTTACCTACGGCGGGCAGGTCCGTGTGCTGCTGGAGGGCAGCGGCGACACAAAGGCAATCCTGGCGCAAATCGCCAAATTGAAGGCAGAAGGCTTCACGCCTGGAGGCGAGGCGCTGGAAAAGGCATACAGCTTGGCTCATGAGCACTTCATTCCTGGTGGTAACAACCGCATTGTGCTCATCACCGATGGCGATTTCAACGTTGGTAACTCCAGTGAGGCAGGACTCAGTTCATGGGTTGAAAAGGAGCGCAGCAATGGCATCTACCTCAGTGTGGTGGGCGTTGGAATGGGCAACTACAAGGACAACCGCATGAAGATGCTGGCCAACAAGGGGGACGGAAACTACATCTACCTTGATTCTGTTGCAGAGGCTAGACGCGCGTTCACTTCAGGATTGACGGGGCAGATGTACACCCTTGCCCACGATGTCAAGTTCCAACTGGAATTCAATCCAGCACGCATATACGCATATCGCCTTGTGGGGTATGAATTGCGAGAGATGGCAGATACCGATTTCAGGGACGACAGCAAGGATTCAGGCGAAATAGGCGTGGGGCAGCAGGTGACGGCGCTCTATGAAATTATCCCAATGGATGCCAGCGACGCCGTAAAGAACGCAAGTGTGCCAACACCGCCTCCACTGAAATATGCCAATATCAGTG
>JAFSTJ010000562.1 GCA_017450525.1 Victivallales bacterium
AATAAAAAAATTAGGCTGTGTTCCACGTATGAGTAGGTAAATACGTGGAACACAGCCTATTGTGTAATTGGCAACTCCCAGAAAAATTGACAATTGCCCAGTTAATCAAGCACTTCGTAGGAATATTCTTCTGTTGAACTCATTTTTTCCTTGTAGTCAAGGTATGCGGCTTTATCCATGACAGGTGGGAATGAGGCTATTTCCCTGCCGATATCGGTATTTCCCGCCAGCATTTCAATTGCGTCCATGGCAAGTAGTTTTGCACCTTGGACATACGCCTTTTCTGGGTCGGTGACTACAAAGTCCTTTGCATGAGGCGAACCTGAAAATCCGCCGCAGTATGCATGCAGCGCGGGCATCAGCATGCTCAAGTCCCCCATGTCGGTGGACGAGCCGCGATGGCCGAAGTTGCCCAGCGTGCCTCCGCACAATTCCTTCAGGTTCTGCGCGTGGAGGTCATTCAGTTGCGGGCAGGAACGATATGGCATGTATCCGCTTATGTTGTAGATGCGGACCTTGCCTCCAAATGCCATTGCCGCCGCCTTTACGCAGCGGTCCACAATGGCCGCCGCGTTGCTGATGGCCTCTGGTGTCTTGGCGCGCACCTGCATTTCCATGGTCGCGCGTGCTGGGACAACATTCACTGCACTTCCTCCATCGGAGATAATGCCATGTATGCGTACGCTGTCCTTGTCCTTGAGAGTATCGCGTTGCGCGTCTATCATGTTCAATGCCTGCCGTGCCATTGAGGCCGCGTTAATGCCGTCCCATGGACTCAATCCGCAATGTGCGGCCTTGCCTTCGAAGACGATTTGCTTCATGCAGAAGCCGTTAAAACTTTCTGGTACGAAGGTGTCATGTCCCGCATGAATCATAAGTACCGCGTCAATGTCATCAAAGACGCCCAGCTTGATCAATTCAGGTTTGCCGCCGCAGTATGAGATTTTCTTTTCTGCGATAAGTTGGCGGCAGTATTCCAGCCCTTGGAATTCCTCTGCTGGCACTGCGATGAATGCCAGAGAGCCAGAGAGCTCCTTCACAATTGGCACCAATGCCGCTGCTGCGGCAAGCATCATTGTTACTTGTGCGTGATGCCCGCAGGCATGAGCTGCGCCAGTTGCAGGGTCCGCAAACGGATGTGTTGGAACGGGCAAAGCGTCCAGTTCACCGATTATTGCGATGCGAGGGCCTGGTTTGCCGCTGTTGATATCCGCTCTGACGCCAGTTATGGCAAGGCCCGTCTTGGGTTGCAGGCCAAGTTTGATGAACTCGTTTTTTACAAGTTCCGCAGTGCGGAATTCCTGGTAGCCAAGTTCAGGGTGCCGCAGAATATTGTCCGCCAACTGCAGGATTTCCTTTTTGCGGCTTTCAATGTCAGCGATGACAGTCTGTTTAAGTTCTGAAGCGGATTTCATAGGAAGCATTCATCCTGTTTGTATTTTTCAAGAACAGCGAGGTTGGGTTCTACGTCCAGTCCAGGCTTGTCACGCAGAGTGTATGTACCTGGCTTGTCTGTCAGCAGCACTGGCTGCCCCAGGTTTTCCACGTAGAATTTATCCGCAGGCGATATGTCCGAAGGATAATTCACGTATGGCAGGGTGCAGAGATTGGCTACCACGGTCGTGCCCATGGAGGATTCGCCCATGCCGCCCAGCCAGCAGCCTATGCCGTTTTCACCGCAGAGTTTGTGTATGGCAAGGGAAGGTGTAATGCCGCCGACACGGGCATACTTGATGTTGATGTACTTGCAGGCGCCGATTTCAATGGCCTGGCGTGCGTTCTGCAAGGAGCAGATGCTTTCATCCAGGCAGATAGGAGTTGCGATTTGCTTTTGCAGTTTTGCATGGTCCAGCAAATCGTCATGCATTAGAGGCTGCTCTATCATTGCCAGGTTGTATTTGTCCAATGACTTTAGCATTGGCAGGTCATCGAGAGTGTATGCGCTGTTGCAGTCGATATGGATGGTTAGTTTTGGATAGACGCTGCGTACAGCGTCCAGCATGTCGCATTCCCATCCAGGGCAGAACTTCAGTTTCACCCTGGGGTATCCTGCCTTGGTTACACGGTCTATTCCCGCGATGAGTTCATCGAAATTGGACAGCACGCCAAAGCAATAGCCCACTTCAGCAATTGGCTTTGTGCCGCCGATGGCTTTTTTGAATGGAATGCCCTGCATGCGGCTCATCAAATCCCAGTATGCTGTGTCAAATGCCGCCTTTGCGAATTCATTGCCTCGTATGGGTGCCAATATGGACTGAAGTTCTTCTGGCGAGGATATTTCGCGGTTAAGCAACTGCGGTGCAATGAAGTCACGTGAAATGAGGAAGCATGTCTTGTCAGTCTGGTATGAGAAGAAAGGACCGCCTCCAGGCGCCGCTTCACCCCAGCCTGACATGCCTTCTGCCTCAAGTCTGACCAGTATGGAATTGAAAGCGTTCTGTGTTCCAAAGGCCGTGGTGTATGGGTGCTTGATTGGATTGCACACACGGTAGATGCTGATTTTTTCAATTTTCATAAAAGTACTTGAAATCTTTGCTAGATGTCATATCAATCTGCAATTTGTGGAGTAATATATGCTGACTTTGCTTATTACAAACTTTCGCCTCCAACTATCTTGGTGCAATGGGGGATGAGCAGTCTTGAAAATGGACAATATCTATGATTTTTTCCTGCTTAGCACTACAAGGCTCACGGCGACGAGTATCATGACTATGCCGATGATGGAGCGCAATGTAAGATGCTCGTTGAATACGCAGATGCCGATGACCAGCGCAGTACATGGCTCCAGTGCGCCTATGATGGCTGTAGATGTGGCGCCAATGCGTTTAATTGCCACGGCCATAAGCAGGAATGAGAACAATGCGGGGAACAGTGCCAGGCCGAACACGCAGAGCCAGGCGACGCCGTCACTGGGCATCTGCAGGAGCGTGCAGCCCTTGAGTTGGATGATAAAGACGGGCAGACCTGCCAGCATGGCATACAGCGTCAATGTATCGGAAGGCAGTCTCTTCAGGTTGGATTCCTTGACAAGCACCATGTATATGGCGTAGGTCAATGCGGAAAGCAGTACATATACAAGCCCCAGGAGGCTGACCTTGCCGTCGCTGGCGTTGAGCAATGCAATGCCAGCAAGGGCGACTATCATGCATCCCCATGTGAAAAACGATATGCGTTCGTGGAAGCCAATTGCCATGATAAGCGCCACCATGATGGGATATACAAAGAGGATGGTGGCCGCGATGCCTGCGTCCATTACGCGGAAACTGAGAAAGAGGAAGGTGGCGCTCAATGCCAGCAGTATGCCGCCGGCAAGCAGCGGCGGTAACTGCCTTGCCTCCATGCGGAAACTGCTCTTCTTGTACAGTTTAACGCCAATCAGCATCAACGAGGCAAAGAAGAAGCGGTAGAACAGTACCGATGGCGTGCTCATGCCCCGCGCATACAAGGGAAGACCGAACAGGGGATTGAAGCCGTATGTTATGGCGGCGATGATGGCGCAAAGATAGCCGAGGCTTTTATTTGTTGATGACATAAGGTGATTGGTGCAGTTTGAATCTTGCCCATTGATGGAACGTGGCATAATTTAATGTGCTTTAAGACATTTTGTATGCCTTCATCCTGGAAAATGCGTGTGTCTCCATGCGGCGCTGGCGTCCATGTTCGCGGCCATGAGCCGCGAACTCAGGACGCGTGACTGCCATCCGCCCCTGTGTTTCCATGCGCCGCGAATTCAGGACGTTGGACTGCCAAACGCAATTAAGAACACCACTGTCCGTGCAAAAACAATGGGGGATGGA
>JAFSTJ010000563.1 GCA_017450525.1 Victivallales bacterium
ACGTGCTTTGATGCGTGCACTGGCTCTCCTGAAGAAGAAATACAACATCTGCACGGACCACCTGCTGTTTTACGGGTATTCTGCGGGCAGTCAGGCGAGCAATCTCTTTCCCGCCTGGCAGCCGGCTCTGTGTCATGCGTGGGGGAGCCATGCCTGCGGAGAGTATTCTATACGCTCGGTCCATTGTTGTGAAATATTCGAAAAAAATGAGCCTTCGACATAAAAAATCGACGAGGAGGTGAAAATATTCATAAAAAATGAACTAATAAATTTCCTTCACCACGAACTTCAATTTTGACAAGTCAAGGAGAAAAAATGAACAAAGCCCAGAAATTCTTTGAAAGATCTCAGTTGATTAACAATCAATGTGAACTTCCAGAATTTTTGACACTAAAAACCATATGTTTTACCCACGGATGAAACAGAGAATCTCCTCGTAAGTGTGATCGCTTTTTCTGACAGCCTCCATCAGTTCCCTGCGTCGGAATTCCTCCCTTTTCTCCATCAGCACTTCAAGCATTCTCACGGCCTTCTCATATCTGTTTTTTGCCCTGACGACCTTGTCCTGCGCCGCTGTGATTTTGCTCTCCAGTGTAATGAAACGCCTTGTCTTCCTAGGCTTTGCCATTTTCTGTGCCTCCTGTTTGAAATTACAAGTTCCGAAGTGTTTCGCTCAGTTCCTTCGCCTGCGCCTGGACGAACTGTTCGTCCAGACCGAATGCCCTCAGTATCTCCTTTTGGGTTGCGGTCACCGCATGATCCAGACGATAGATCCCGTCACCGCCTTTGATCATCTCTATTTTTTCCAGTTCGTGCAATGCGGCGGGGACGGTCATGTAATTGGCCTTCTTTTCGTTTTTCAGGACTGCGGACTTGAGGCTGGTGTAGATCTTGTTTCTGATAATGAGCGCCACGAATTCGATGAAGAGCTTTGCCGAGGTGGACTCGTCCGAATATACTCGCATGGTGCGGTTCCCCAGATAAGACTTGTCGCCCCGGAAAAGTTTTTCTGAGTCGTCACGGCTTTTATAGAGCGTCAATGCTTCCCTTGCAGTCATTTGCTCGGATGTGATGATGCAGAAGTAGCCGCACAGAGAAAGTTCACGCTCAACGACCTCGGATTTTTCCTTGGCGAAGAGGAATTTCTTCTGGTCATAGTGCAGGTCGTAGTAGCGCTTCCAGAAGTCACAGACGGTATATTCCTCTCCTTCGTGGCGTTTGAGGAGCTTTGCCATTCTCTCCATTCTGATTTCAATCTGCTCGCGTTCTGCATGTTCCCGTCCCGTTCCGTGATAGAGGTGAAAAAACCTCTCCCTCGTGTCCTCCGCATAAAGTTTCGCCTTGATCGTGATCCCGTATGCCTTGTGTTCCCTGATTTCGCAGGCGCGGCGGCATTCGAACGAGCCCTTGTGCGCCAGGACAAGCTCCGACACCAGTTTTCCCATACCCTTGACCATCAGGATGAAGCTGTAGCCGTTCTCGTCCAGAAACATAATGTTCTCCCTGCTGAAATACCCGCGGTCCAGAATGAAGCCCACATGGTGATAACCATATCCCTTCGCCTTCCCGATCATGAATTGGAGCTGGGAGACGTCAACAATACTTCCCGGATACTCCTCATAGAACAGCGGAATACGGTTTCCGACATCGTGCGCAATGGAATGGTTGAACACAGGAAGGCGCGAGTCGTCCTTGGACTTGCCGAACTCGACCATCGACAAGTCTCCTGCCTGACTGTTTTTATTGCTCGAGTCATAGGATATGTAAATGCGTTCCCCGCAGTCGCGATCCCTGTTCCAGCGGTTCAGAAAACCGATGCTCTGGTCGTCTGTGACCGAATTGAGGAAGGCGGAGATTTTGGAATCGGAATACATTTTCATGCCCTCCGTGAACAGCGGGTGGTTGTAGGCATAGTCCGGATAATACTGCGCCGCATTATCCTCGCTCACCAGCGAATAGACGGCCAGATCCAGAAACAGACCAAGGTCGCGTGGCGCAAAATACTCCCCAAGCATCTCCGGAAGACCGTAGCCCGAAAAAAGCTTGCGGACTACCAGGAAGACTCCAATACGCAGACAGCTGCTGCGGAATCCCTGTGCTTTTTCACCCGGCAGATTCACGCCGGGAAAGTATTTGCGGTAGTTCTCATTGGGAATCAGCATTCCATTCGAATCCAGCTTGCCGATGCAGGCTCGTTCAGGGATGGCATAGCGTTTCTCAGGATTGTATCTTTGCCGATACTGGTAGTAGACATAGATCGTGCCGGACTTCTCCTTACGAATGATCCGTCCGGGACAAGCGGGAATTTGAATGGCAACGGGCAGATACATAATGAATCTCCTTTTTGTTAGTGATAAGTGACACTAAACAATATACATTCCTTTTTTTCATTTGCAAGCAAAAAACCAGAAAAATTCAAAGATTTTTCTGGCTGGAGATGATTATTTGGATCGGCTTATCGCCGTTTAGTGTCAAAAATTACTGGAAGTTCACATTGAATTCTTGATTGAAGATTTCCAGTAGAATTTGCTGATTGTTTGTTTCGAGTTTCACTGTTTTTTTCTCCTATATTTTTCGTTTACTGTAATATGTTTTATGCCCGTTCTGTGGCGGGGATTCGCATCAAAGACTTTATGGTCTCGTCTAGTGATTTGATGCATCGCTGTAGTTCAACTTTTGATTTGTCGAGCTCTCC
>JAFSTJ010000564.1 GCA_017450525.1 Victivallales bacterium
CATTTCCTTCTCCAAATTTTGTTTTTGATAGAATTACAATAAGTGTGTTCATAGGGCTTTTTTTTACAACCATTAGGAAAATTCAAATGAGACGCGACTTTACACTGATTGAGTTACTGGTGGTCATAGCTATAATCGCAATATTGGCCGCCATGCTGTTGCCTGCCTTGGCGAATGCGCGGCATAAGTCCAAATTGGTGAGCTGCACAAGCAATTTGAAGCAGGTTATGCAATGCTATCTGATGTACACAATGGATGAGGACGATGTGATGATGCCGTACATTGTGAAGGCATCGGACAGCGCCACTCACACAAACCGTGGCTTTGGACCGAAGGGCGCAAATATTTACTGGTTCATGAGGACTTATCTGAATCTGCATGTAGTGTCAAAGCCTGAAAATGACAACTACAATTATGCAATTTACGATGGCCACGATGTGAAGGGCTTCACGCATTGTCCTGCTTCGCCGTATTACTACACATATTCCACTAGCAGTGGCTCGAGGACTTACACAATGTATCTGGGATTTTACGGATTGATGAGTTACTTCGTGGGTGGAGACGATTATTGGAGCACAGGTGCTGGCCTCAAGAAATTCCCTTGGAAATTGACTGGCATAGGCAGGGTGTCTGAGAAGGTTTTCCTGGCGGATTCTGTCTATGCGGAAGGAAAATGGGATAGCACTGATCCAAACAAGGCCAGCGGATATCCGATGTGCTACAATAGCGGTCAGAACATTTCATTTGTCAGGCATAGGGACCGTGCGAATCTGGCGTTTGGTGACGGGCATGTGGAAACCTGGTCAAGGCAAGAATACAGGGCTGTGGTGAATGCGGGGTGGACCAATTCAGCCATGCTGGGCGTGGGCTTTTAATTGATAGGCACCCCTTTTCAGCTTTGCTGTGGAGACTTTAACTTATAAAATAAAACAGAGAGAGCGTATTATGAAACGTGATTTTACATTGATTGAGCTGCTTGTTGTAATTGCGATAATTGCTGTTTTGGCGGCTATGCTGCTGCCTGCATTGGCGAATGCGCGGCATAAGTCAAAGCTGGTAAGTTGCGAAAGCAACCTGAAGCAGGTGATGCAATGCTATCTGATGTACACCATGGACGAGGATGATCTGATGATGCCTGACCTGGTGGGGACTGAAAAGGCAAATAAAACCAATCGAGGCTTTAAGCCGACGGGAGCCAATATGTACTTTTTCATGCGGGACTATCTCAATCTGCATTTTGTGGCATACAACAGCAACAACAACTTCAATTACGCGGTTTATCAAGGCAGCGACGTTAAGGGATTCACACATTGTCCTGCCTCGCCATATTACTACACATACAACAATGGCTCCAGAACATATACGATGTCACTTGGTTATTATGGTCTGATGCACTACTTTGTCGGCGGCCAGGATTATTGGTCCGATGGCCAGGGCCTGAAGAAGTTCCCCTGGAAATTGACTGGCATTGGCAGAGCCTCAGAGAAGATTTTCATGGCGGATTCGGTGAACGCTAGCACAGATTGGGACCAGACTGACACAAACACTGTGTATGGCTATCCATACGTTTACAACAGCGGTAAGTGCGTGTCATTCGTCAGGCACAGGGACCGTACCAATCTTGCGTTTGGCGACGGGCACGTGGAGACCTGGACATTGGAACAGTACAAAGGTGTCACACGAGGAGGCTGGACTAGCACCGCCTCTCTGGGCGTCGGATTTTGATTTGATATTTGGAGTGTTTTTATGCGTAGATTGTGCCTGGCGTTTTTGTCCTTGTTTTGGCTGAATGCGGCGTTTGCGTTGCAGTTGGAGAAGCCCTCGTTGAACAAGGTGGAGTTTCTTGAGGCGGGGAAGCATGCGCCATTGCAGCTGGTCAAGAATGGCGAGTTGCAATTTGCCATCGTGTATGACCCAGAAACTGAAACGAGCACGAAATCCGCAGTGCGCAAGTCTGGCAACTTGGCGGCGGAAGCGTTGAAGGACGCATTCGAGCGCAGTGTGGGCAAGGTGCCTGTGGTGCTGCCGCCCAATTCCCCTGAACTGGCGAAATATCCGCTGGTGATTGCAGTTGGCGACACTCCATATTCCAAGGCATTGGGCATTGTCCCTGGCAAGTTGCCATGCGAAGGCTATGTGTTGCGCACATTTGACAAGGGTGTGGTAATCTGTGGAAACGATGGCAGCCTGGTGCCAGGAACATACAACACAATGGACTGGTACCGCTACCGCATGAACGGCACAGCCAATGGCGCATACGACTTCTGCGAGCGCGTCCTGGGCATGAGGTACTACTACGCTGGCATTGGCACCGTTGCACAGCCATTCAAGGACTTGGAGTTGCAAGCTTGCGCTTGGACTGACCACCCCCGCTACAAGGACCGCTACAACTGGGCGGTGGAGGGCATGTTCAAGCGCAACTTCCCATGGAAAGGTGTCGCCAAGAACAACAATATGCAGATTGAGCACTCCTGGCGAATGGCCATTTCCACCCGCTATATTTCAGGCCACAGCCCCGACCCTATGGCGATGGCAAAGGTGTTTCCCGATAAAATTGACGATATCTTCTTCACTGACGAGGCTGGGCACCGCTATTTCATCCCCAACACACACATAGGCAATTACTTTGACGTGACCAATCCAGCCTTCACCAAGCTGCTGGTGGATTGCTTTGTCAAGTTCTATGAAAGCGACGGCAAGTGGCGTGCTCCTTGGGGCAGGCAGCACGCACCCAACTCTGAATATGTGCTGTTCGGCCAGTGTGACACATTTGTGAATAATCTGGAGAACGAGCGTTCACGCCCGTACATATTCAAGGCGAAGGAAGGCGGACCGCGCACGAGCAAGTATTCCGATTTGTATATGCATTTCTGGATTGATTTGGGCCGTCAGGTGGAGGAGCGTCTGCCTGGCAAGAAAATCGGCTTCAGCCTGTACCACAACTACTCATATCCGCCAGTGAAAACATACGAGAACGTTCCGAAGAATCTCTGCCCCAAGCTGGACATCGGCACTCCTGCGCTGGTGCGCTCGCCTTTGGCGCGTAAAAGTTATGTTGACGTGTATAGCCGCTGGTGCAAGGTCTTTGGCAAGCCCATCAATGCCTATTGGTATGGCATTCAGACCAATGCGTACTCCAAGGGCATACAAGGTGCATACATGAAAGAGTTGCTCCAACTGCTGAAGCCATATATTTCCGATGAGGGATTGATGCTGGATGCTGGCGGCTGCGACTGGCATTTCTACTATTCGTACTACCCTGTTTACAGGGCCATGTGGAATCCAGACTGTGACACGGATGCCATGGTTGACG
>JAFSTJ010000565.1 GCA_017450525.1 Victivallales bacterium
AACGCCAAATTGTTCATCGGCATAGACAATGGTTATATGCTGCCTCACGCTGTGGATGACACAGGTCATATCATCGGCGGTTTCTGGACTGGCACACTTGACCACGGCTGCACAGCCTGGATTGCGCAGATGATGTTCGATTATGCCGACTATACTGGCGATGTGGATTATTTGAAAGATATTGCATTGGACTTTATGCAAGGCGCATTCAATGTCTATTATGCAATGATGGAGAAAAAGGACGGAAAACTGTCCTTGCCATTGTCTATCTCGCCTGAGTACAAGGGAGCAAGCCCAGATGCCTGGGGTGCCAATGCCAGTTTCCAGCTGGCTGCCTGCCATCGTCTTACACGCAATCTGATCCGCTGTGCGAAAATGCTGGGGCTTCAATGTGACAAGCGCTGGAAAGAAGTGGAGGATAAATTGCCAGAGGCATGTCTGCTTCCGCACCGCAGGGACTGGGGAGAAGGGGAGGTCACCACTTACGAGAGCGAGCAGGAAATCGGCCTTTGGAAAGGCAAGTACCTGGATGTAAGCCACAGGCACCATTCCCATCTGGCGGGAATATATCCTTTCAACACAATCGATCCTGATGAAGAGAAGTGGGCTGCAATCGTGCACAACAGCGTGGCGCGTTGGGTTGGCAAGGGCATGTCTGGCTGGACAGGATGGTGCTTCACCTGGGCAATGGCATTGCAACTTCGCCTTGGCAATCCAGATACGGCACTGATGCTATTTGATATGTGGCGTAGTGCCTTCCTCAACAAGGGCGGCAATTCCACCCATGACGCAACAATAAAAGGCGTGTTCGAGTTTTGCGGTAGGCCAGACATAATACAACTGGACGCAACCATGGGAGCGCTTTCCTTCCTGCAGGATTTGATAATGTTCGAGGAGTGCGGTGTTCTGCATTTGTTTTCTTGCACACGTGGCGCCTGTGACGTAAATAACATGCCAACTCCAGGCGGCTTCGTCGTCAACGGCGGTACTTTCCGTGAAGACTGGTATGGCAAAGCCTATTGCTGCACGCTGCGCATCAAGGCGACGCGCCCTGGGCTTTTGCGGCTCAAATTGCACACGCCACCTGAAAAGGATGTTTTGGAGTGCAGTGGCGATGCAGTCCTTGTCAGGCATCCTGGCGGGCAGGTGCTTTCATTCCAAATGAAACCGAACCAGAAATTGACTTTGCGTGTGGAGATGTAGATTTCCGCATAAACTTGAGTGCACGCCACCTTGACGTGCACAATAAATCTCCTTAAACAACGTTAATTGAATTGCGTTGTTTTGCGCGATGATGTAAGAACAATAATGGTGGCAAAAGATGCCTTTATTCAAATTCAAAGTTAGTGATGCCAATGGCACGGTAAGCGAATTGCTCATTGAGGGCGATTCGCAGGCGGATGCGACCAGGCGCGTGCAGCGCAGGGGGCTGGTGCCGCTGGATTTTCTGGGAACAGGTACTGCCTCGGCTGCAAGTGGCTCGATTTTCACACCAGGCTTCAATGTGGTGGATTTCACGGAAAGGCTTGTGCCCCTACTGGAGGCAAACATACCGCTGGAACGCTCCCTGGGCATTGTTGGCGAAGATCCTGACAATCCAGCCATGGCAAGCACCGCAGGCGATTTGAGGCGAGGCCTGCATGAGGGCCGCAAGCTTTCTGATTTGATACGTGAGCGCAGCCGCATATTCCCGCCATTGTACGCTGGCGTGGTTGAGGCTGGCGAAGAGGCTGGCGCATTGCCGCAGGTCATGGGCGAACTGCGTCGTTTCCTGACTGAGGCGGCTGAATTGAAGTCTTTCATAATATCGGCTGCGGTATATCCTGCGTTCATCGCATTGTCGGGCGTGATTATGCTGGTCTTCATATTGGGCGTGATCGTGCCGAAATTCGCTGCGTCATTGGCGGGCGCGGGCATACAGTCCACTGCGACGGATGTGCTGCTGGCAATGTCTGGCTTCCTTCACAGTTGGTGGTGGACATCTCTGGTGCTGCTGGCCGCTATTGTTTATGTGATAATGCAGATACGCAAGCCAGATACCGCTATTCGCTCCGCCTACGACAGCGCGATACTGAAGGTGCCCATCATCGGCAAATTGGTGCTGTACAGCAATATTGCCCGTCTTTGCCGTACCATGGCAATCCTCATGCGAAGTGGCGTGCATCTGCTGAACACCGTCTCAATTGCCAACAGGGTTGTCCAGAACAAAACCATAAGCGCGTCAATTACTGGTCTGGCTGGTGATCTTCGCCAAGGGCAGAAGCTGTCGGCGGCATTGTCCGCCTCCAAATACATACCTAGCCTTATGCTGAAGATGATCGGCGTTGGCGAGGAAACAGGCGCAGTGGAGACTATGCTGGAGCGTGTGGCGGACAGGTATGAGGCCGACATGCGGAAGAGCATCAAACGCCTGCTCAGCCTGTTTGAGCCAATAGTGATAGTCGTGCTGGGCATTTCCGTTGGCTCAATTGTGCTGCTTATGTTCATGGCTATCATGGATATGCAGGGGGCAGCGAAGTAAAGTGGACAGTGGACTGTGGACTGTGGACAGTGGACGGTGGACAGTGGACTGTGGACTGTGGACAGTGGACAGTGGACTGTGGACAGTGGACTGTGGACAGTGGACTGTGGACAGTGGAC